>NZ_JACDCU010000075.1 GCF_013817365.1 Methylibium sp.
TCGACCTTGACGGTCTGGCCGCTGTACTTGCCGAACAGGACGCGGTCGCCGACCTTCACGTTCAAGGCGACGAGATCGCCCTTGTCGTTGCGCTTGCCGACACCGACGGCCAGCACTTCACCCTGGTCGGGCTTCTCGGCGGCGTTGTCGGGAATGACGATGCCGGAGGCGGTCTTGGTTTCCTGTTCCAGGCGCTTGACGATCACGCGATCGTGCAAAGGACGAAGTTTCATCGCATCTCCTAAGGGGTGGTAACGGTGTTTGAGCGCTGCTCCGAACGAATCGGCACCGGCTCGCGAGTGGGTCCGCCGGCGCAATCGTTCGTGAAAAGCTGTTAGCACTCAACGATTGCGAGTGCTAGCGGCGGATTATAGGGGCCTCACGCGCACTTTCAACCGCTTCCGCGTCGAGCGCGGCGCTTTGCCTGGCTGGAGGCGCCGATTCATGACGCAGTCATTACCGCCGCCTAGGCTACCTGGCCGGCTGCCCGGCTGTCTTTGTCCGCCCATCACCTGTGCGTCGACCCTCAACGCTTCGTCTTCCGAACGCCCCAAGCCCCGCGCACTCCGAATGCCCCCCTCAGCGTCCCTGCCTTCCGAATCCTTGGATCCAAGCCCGACAGGTCGTTTCCCCGCCGGCCGCGGGACTGACCGGGAGGCGGCAGAACCCGGCGCCGGGCCACCTGCCGGCCTGTCCACCGCCCAATGCGAGGCGCTGGTGCGAGTGATCGAGGCAGCGCCACAAGTGCGCCGCCGGCATCACTTCTTTCTCTGGAGCCAAGGCTCCCTGCAAAGCTTGCTGCCGCACAAGGTGGTCGTGTGCGGTGCCTACCAACGGCAGCGCAAGGAACTGGTGCACGACGCCTTTCACAGCGTCGTGCTGCCAGGCGCCGTGCTCGAACTGCTGAGCGACAGTCATGCGGCGCTCATGCGCAGCCTCAGTGCCGCCTGGGTGCAGGGCGGCGGTCGCGCGCTTTGCGTCGAGCTGACCTCGATGGCCCCCCCTCCGCCGGCGGTCCCGCATGCCGCCGTGGATTGCGCCGCGGCGCAGCGCGAGCTGCTGCTGGGTTGCGGCATCGGGCAGCTGCTCGTGCATGGCGTGTCGCGGCCCCAGCGCCCGCACGAGATCGAAAGCCTGTTCGTGTTCGCCACCCCGGGCGGCCGCAGCACGGTGCAGCACGCTGTGCATCTCGAACTGCTCCTGCCTTTCGTGCATTCGATCTGGCGGCGCGTGCAGGGACTCGAAGGCGAACTGCGCCGGCCCGGCGCGCCCGCCACGCCACCCGGCGGCGGCCCCGCCCTTTCGGCTCGAGAGCGACAGATCCTAGCCGGCCTGTGCCGGGGCCTGAGCAACCCGCAGCTCGGCGAGCAACTCGGCCTCAGTCCGCTGACGGTGAAGAACCACGTGCAGAAGATTTTGCGCAAGCTCGGTGCGGCGAACCGCGCACATGCGGTCGCCAGCGCGCTGAGCCTCGACCTGTTGGCGTGCGACGCCGACGCCGCCCTGCCCTGAACACAGCGCCCGGGCGCCTGTCGGCGGGAGCGACGGGCCGTCGTCGATGACGAAGAGGTGACGGTCGCTGCGGGATGGCACGCCCCGCGATGGGCCATTCAGCACGGGGTGGGCGCCATCGCCCTTGAACATGCGGCGGTCAACTCCTGGCTCTTCACACCCCCCAGGAGCCCCAGCCATGACCTTTCTCACTTCCTTGCGGCGCGCGTCCCTGCCGCTGCTCGCGGCCGGCCTGTTCGCCGCCGGCACGGTTCACGCCGCGCCGATCAGCTTCGCCGGAACACTCGCCGCCGGCAGCATCGAGTCCGGCTCGGTGCTGGCCGAAAGCGGCCCCTTCGGCAACGGCGACAACTGGTCGTTCTGGCAGTTCAGCGTGCCCTTCCTCGAGCCGGTGTCGATCACCGTGACGCCGCTGTCGGCCGGCTTCGATCCGATCGTCGGCGTGTGGTACGGCATCGAGTCCGACACCGCGAACTACTTCGACATGCTGTCGAGCTCGCTCAACACGACGTTCGCCGCCGGCGCCGACGGCAGCGGTCCGTTCGACCTCGGTGGTGTCGGCGAGCCGGCCACGGTGAGCTTCGACAACGTCTTCGGCACCGGCCCCTTCGTCCTCGCCATCGCCGACTACGCCGACGGCCTGGGCAGCGGCAGCCTCGACTACCGCATCAGCGTGACAGCGCCGATTCCCGAACCGCAGACCTACGCCCTGATGGGCCTCGGCCTGGCGCTGATGGCCGGCATGATGCGCGGGCGTCGCCGCGATTGAACCCTGTCCCACCCACCCCCTCCACCCCTCCACGGAGAGACACATGACGACACGCGACGATGCAATCGACCAGATGCGCGACTTCACCAAGAGTGACGCGACGCGCCAAATGGACCCCCACTGGAGCTTCGGCCGCCGCGGGTTCCTCCGCAGCAGCGTGGCCGCCGCCGCGACCATGAGCGTGGGCATGCCCTTCGCTCTGCTCGGCTCCGGCGAAGCCAAGGCGGTCGAACTGCCCTTCAGCCCCGATTACGGCCCCCTCTCGCCGGTGGCCGACGAAGTGACCGGCCTGCCGCTGCTGACGCTGCCGGCCGGCTTCAAATACTGGTCGCACGGCTGGCGCGGCGACGTCATGAGCGACGGCATTGCCACGCCGGGCGCGCACGACGGCATGGCCGTGGTGGCCTCCGACGCGGAAAAGGTGGTGATCGTGCGCAACCACGAACAGGGCAACGGCAACTCCTTCGCGCCGCCCAAGCTCACCTACGACCCGACGGCCGCCGGCGGCACCACCAACATGGTGTTCAACACGCGGCTCAAGAAGTGGGTCAGCGACTGGGCCACGCTCTCCGGCACCGTGCGCAACTGCGCCGGAGGCCCGACGCCGTGGAATTCGTGGCTGACCTGCGAGGAATCGAGCAACGGCCTGCACAGCGGCAACGCGAAGCAGCACGGCTACGTGTTCGACGTGCCCGCCTCCGGCCCGGCCCGCCCGGTGCCGATCACCGACATGGGTTGCTTCAGCCACGAAGCCGCGGCGGTCGATCCGGTCACCGGAATCATCTACGAGACGGAAGACAGCACGCCGAGCGGCTTCTACCGCTTCATTCCCAACGTGCCGGGGCGCCCGGCGCAGGGCGGGCGGCTGCAGATGATGAAGCTCGCCGCCGTCAACAACGCCAGCATCGACATCCAGGGCATCAACTACGGCTACTACAACACCGGCGTGGCCCAGCCGGCCGGCGCCACCTGGGACGTGAGCTGGGTCGACATCGCCGAGCCGGACAAGCCCTTCGTCACCGGCACCAGCTACGGCGGCGTGCGCGCCCAAGGCCTCGTGCAGGGCGCCTCGAACATCGTTCGCGGCGAGGGCTGCTGGTACGGCAACGGCGTCATCTATGTGTGCTCGACCAGCGGCGGCCAGGCACGCAAGGGGCAGATCTTCGCCTACGACCCGCGCCGCGAGACCTTCTCGCTCGTGTTCGAGTCGGCCGGCGGCGCTGGCGACGTGGACGGCCCCGACAACATCGCCTGGAGCCCGCGCGGCAGCCTGATCCTGTGCGAAGACGGTGGCGGCAACCCGAAGGAGCTGTACGGCCTGACGCTCGACGGCACGCACTTTCCCTTCTGCGCCAACAACCTCGACTTCCGCGCGGGGGGTTCGGTCGGCAACTACAGCCGGCCGTCGGGCCGCTCGTTCACGTCCGACAGCCGCGGCAGCGAGTTCGTCGGCGCGACCTTCCACAACGAATGGCTGTTCTTCGCCATCCAGAGCCCGGGCATCACGTTTGCGCTGACCGGTCCCTGGGACAACGGCGCGCTCTGATCGAAGGCGGCCTCGGCCGCTTTGTGTCCAAGCAACGGTGCGGCATGCCTTGCGTGTGCCGCACCGTTTTTTTTATAGCCGCCCGACACGGCCTACCCAGTGGCGCGGCCGGGTCGCAACCGCCGGCCTACTTGGGCCGCGGCCGGTTCTTGTCCCAGATGGCGAACAGGATCAGCCCGTAAGAAACCAGCCGGATCGTGTAGTGCACCGGATCGGCTTCGGTCCAGCCGCCCAGCACGCCCATCAGCACCCGGTTGCCGGCCTCGATCCAGAACGACAGCGCGAGGAAGACGAAGAAGCGGTCGCGCGTGCTGTTCCAGTAGCGCAAGAACAGCAGGCCGGCGACGAAGCACGCCACTGCAATCGCGCCCAGCAGCATCTCGTTGGCCACGCCGCTCATGCCGTCCTCCCGGTGTCGCCGGCGGTGTGCGACTCGCGGCCGGTCGTGCGCTCGGCGCCCGGAACGCAACCCGCCTCGAGCCGGCTCGGCGGCGGATTCACGCGTCGCCCTCCAAGATCAGTCCGCCGACGAGCAGGAGCACCCCGGCCAGACCGGCGGCCAGGCGCCAGGTCGCCAGATCGCTGCTCTCGAAAACCACGCGGTCCAGCACCAGGAGCACGTTGCTCACCGTCAAGGCCACGAAACACAGGCCGCTCCACAGCAACAGCCGAAAGCGCGTGCGCAGGTAAGCCCGCAGCAGCAGGCCTGCCGTGGTGGCGGCCGTCAGGGCACACAGGGTGTAGATGATCTTGTCCATTCATCGGTCCTCTCGGAGCTTGAACGCATCGGCAAAGCGCTGCGCACTGCGCTGCGTGCGATCGTGGATCAGGTTGGTGACGCCGACCAGGTTGCCGGCATAGACCTCCGCCAGCTTGCTGATCGCCGCGTGTGCGGCCTCGCCGGGCGCATAGCGAAAACGCCCGGGCGCGCTCTCGACGGGCGCGATGGCGCCGGCCGAGCACAGGGCCTCGAGCAGTTCGCCGGCCGTCTGTTCGTTCAGATAGAGCAGCGAAGCCACATCGGCGCGGTTGCGCTGGAGCTCAGGCGCGGTGTGAAACAGCAGCATGGCTTCCAGGTACGGCACGGTGGGCACACTGGTCATCACGAAGCGACGCACGTCGTCCGGTATGGGCCGGGCCGATGTCATGTCGGCGCCTGCTGGACCGCCCGGGAGCCTGCGGTGGCCCACTGACGTCGGCCTTGGGCACCGACCACCCCCTCCAGGATCAGCAAACGAAGTAGGCGTGGGGGCAGTTTCATCCTGGGCGTGCGGCCGACGCATCTTGAAAGTCGGCTGAATTGCGGCCGCTTGCGGTCGTTTTTCAGAGGTTGGCTGGGTGGCGTACCGCGTCATCCTAACTGCCATGCCCAGCGGCGCAAGCCGCATCAAGGCTCAGCGGCCGGCACCGCCGGTCTGTTTCTTCGACTCGAGACTCGTGGCCCCACCCGACCGCGCGCCTCCAACGAGAACGACACCATGTCGCGCACTCTCCTCGACATCACCAAGACGTTGTATGACACCGACGGCTACCGCCACACGCTGGTGCGAGCCACGCCGGTTCAAATCCTGACGCTGGTGGAAGGCTTCTACTGGCTGTGGGACCGCCGCTCGGGCCGCTGCCTTGTTGAAGGCATGGCCGGCAACCGCTTGAGCAACGCACGCCCACCGGGCGATGACTTGCGAGCCGGCCGGGATCCGGTGGCCGAGACACGCGCCTTTTTCATGGCTCAAAAAGCGGTACGTTCCGCGGCAGCCAGCGCAACGGCCGTTCTGGCGCGTGTGAGCACTGCCGCAAGTGCATCGGGCGCCGTCGTGCAAGCCGTCCGCACGGTGCCCGCATTGCGCGCCTTGCCTGAAATCAGCGGCGCGGTGGCTTCTTATTCCCGTCGACGTTCTTCGCCCGCCCTGGCCGGGCCCTCCCTGATGACGGCGACGCTGATGGTCGGGTGCTTCGCGCTTGCCCTGCTGCTGCCGGCTGGCCCCCGCGACGGACCGCTGCACTGAGGTTCGACGCCACCCCGGCCGGGGTGGCGTCCACCCTGGCCGTTGCGTGCAAGCATCGTCTCGGCCGTACGGGCACTATCGCGCCCGCACTGTGTGTGCTCGCGAACACATTGGCCGTACTTGCGACGCTACAAGCTGAAAATCGCCGTCCCGGAGCCGAGTGCCCGACATCGCCGCCCCCGACGTGCCGAGTTCTCCGCTTACCCCGCGGCCCCTGTCATGCTCACACCCAACGCCATTCCCGGCTTCGAGCCGACGCAGCACTATCAGCGCCATGCGCGCGTCGCGCTCCTTCCCGGCAGCCGGGTCGGCGAATTCGAGATCGTGCGCGTGCTCGGCGTGGGCGGCTTCAGCATCGTCTACTTGGCCCGTGACCCGGCGCTCGACCGGCTGGTCGCGATCAAGGAGTACCTGCCCTCGGCGTTAGCCATGCGCGGCGAAGGCGCGCAGGTGGAGTTACGCACGCCGTCGAACGGGCAGACTTTCGAGCAAGGCCTGGATTCCTTCATCGAGGAAGCGCGCATGCTGGCGCGCTTCGACCATCCGTCGCTGGTGCGCGTGCATCACTTCTGGAAGGCCAACGGCACCGCCTACATGGCGATGCGCTACCTGGAAGGCACGACCCTGCTGGCCGCGCGCCGGGCGATGCCGCGCCCGCCCGACGAGGCCTGGCTGCGCGCCTTGATCGGCTCGCTGCTCGGGGCGATCGAGGCGCTGCATGCCGAGTCCTGCCTGCACCGCGACATCTCGCCCGACAACATCCTGCTGCTGCCCGACGGCACGCCGGTGCTCCTGGACTTCGGGGCGGCCCGCCACATCGTCGGCGAAGGCTCCCAGCAACTCACGGCCATTCTCAAACCGGGCTTCGCGCCGATCGAGCAGTATGCCGAGGCGACCGATCTGCGCCAGGGCCCGTGGACCGACCTTTATGCGCTGGGCGCCGTCATGCGCAACTGCATCACCGCCCGGCCGCCCATTCCGTCGACCGTGCGTGCGGTGAGCGACCGGCTGGCCTCGCTGGCCTTGGAAGTGCGCACCCTGTCTGCCAGTTTTCCGGGCCTGAACTACAGCCCGGGCTTCCTGGCGTCGATCGACTGGGCGCTGGCGCTGCGCCCGTCGGACCGGCCCCAGAGCGTGGCGCAGTTCAGGCAGGCGCTGGCGCTGGGCGGGGCCGACTCGGCCCGGGCTGCCGCTGCAACGTGGGAGGCCGGACCGTTGCGCCCGGCACCGGCGGCACAAGGCGCCGCCACGGCAACCTCCCGCCGCTTGCTGACGCGCGCCCAGGGCGCTGCGGCGGCGCTGTCGAAGCACTGGCCAGCGGCTTCGGCTTCGCTGGCGGCACGATGGCGCGGCTCGGTGCCGGCCTCTGGCGTTGGGCCGGCAGCGACGCACATGGAGGCCGGAGCCGCTTCGCAGACGACCCGGCCGCCGGGCGGCGCATCGCCGAAACCGCCGCAGGAATCGCAGCAGTGTCCGACACTGCGGCCACCTCGCCAGGCGCGCCTGAAACGGGCTTTGCCCTGGAGCATGGCAGCGGTCCTGCTGGGTGCCGTGGGAAGCGTCGGCTGGCATTCGTTCGACGAGCACCGCGTCGGCCGCGACATGGCCGTGATGGCCAGTTCGGCCGCCGCCGTCGCCGAGCGGCAAGTCAATCCGGACGTTTTTGCAGCGCCAGGGCTCGTCGCTGAACCGGAACCGGAACCGGAAGCGATCCACACGCAAGAGTTACCGGTCTACGAGCCGCCGCAGGAACTGCAAGTTGCGGGGATGCCACTGTCGCAGGAAACGGAAGAGTTCGGGACTGGCCCGGACGCCGGCCTGATCACTGAATGGCGCACGCCAGCCATGAACACCGAACCGCCGGCCCGGCCAATGCGGGCAGCCGAGTCCGGGACGACCAGTGCGGTGGCCCAGGGAAGCGCGCATGGCGTCCCCCAGGCGCCTGCCAACGTCCGCGGCGGACCGTCCAGCGTTGCCGAGGCGGGCGGCATCAGCCAACGCAAGGTCGCAGCGCGCCGAGGCGAATCGCCTCGCCGAATCTGCGCCCAGCAGGAGCGCTACACGGACTACGTGTGCATGCAAAGGCAGTGCAAGCTGAGCCGGTTCAGCGGACACGCGCAGTGCGCCAGCCTGCGCAAGACAGGCTGGTGGGGATTCATCCGACTGCCATGACCGCGCCGTCGCTTCCTGTCAGTGAACCGGTCAACGAACGATGACCGGCACTTGCGCCAGCGTTGCGGCTTGCCCTTCGCTGGCGGCGCTCCAACTCGTCGTCGCCGGGGGTTGCACTAGATAGCGGCCGGTATCCAGCAGCGGCAGGGCTGCTTTGCGGGTGACCGCCGGGTGCTCGTGGTTCGCGTGCCCGCTACGCGACGCAAGGCCTGCGGGATGCCTCACGATGAAGGTTGACGGATCAACGGCGGGCAGAGCCCGCGGGGCATATACCGCAGGGTGCTGGCCCACGCCTTGCGCTTGGGCGGCGCTCAGCAAGCCCATGCCTGCCAAAGCGATCGCACTGGCCATGAGGGTTCGGGTGAGGTTGGAGAACATATTTGGCCGCGAAAAAAACCCTCAGTACGCGGATTCACTGCCAAGCGTCGCGGTCAGGACTTGGCCGAACAGGCAGGGAGGAGTCGCTTTTCTGAAGTGCAGGCAGAACGGCAGCGTCCTCGTCACCCGCTGCAAAAGCGGAGGCCGGCTGCATATTCGGCCAAGCATGTGCCGGCTCCGTCGCCAGGAACACCAGCAAGGCGCTGCTGGCCACGAACAACGCCGACCACAAGGCCAAGCCACTCCCGTCAGGCTCTCGCAAAGCGTTGAGGGGCGGCGGGTTGCCGGCAGGATTCACGGAAGGGACTGGACTGCTCATGGGGCGCTCGAACGAGATAACGGATGACCCCACCGAGCAAGCTCCGTTCCCTCCCTAGCTTGAACTACGGCGTCGCGGCGCCGGCGAGACAGATGCGCCAGGCTCGGCCGGATCGATGCGTCGCCCACCGACATACGCTCGTCCGCGCCACAGGCTTGGCCGGCCGCCGACATGCCGGCGCAGTGCGGCCCCGTTCAAGGCCAGCACGAGCGCCCCACCCACCGCATGCAGGGCGACCCCCACCGGATGCTGGCCGAAGCGCCAAGCAAGCAGGACACGAAGGACCAGATTGGCGGCGATGCCCAGCGCGGCGAGCTGCATCACCTGCGCCTGCCCGGTCACCAAGCCGAGCGGCAGCAGCAGCCAGGGCAGCAGGTGGCCGCCGGCGATGAGCAGCGTCCACACGGGCAACCCCACCGGCGTGGCCAAGCCTTCGCCGGCACTCTTGCCGAAACCGTCCCAGACCTCGCGAAAGCCGCGGTACATGCGGCACCGCGCCAGCGGCGTGGCGTCGAACAGGTCGGTGCCCCAGCCGGCCGCGCGAAAGCTGCGAGGCAGGCTGACGCCGTCGTGGCGCGAGGCCGGCGCCGCACCGTGGCCGCCGACTTCGAAGTACGCATCGCGCCGCGCCACCATCCATTGGCCGCAGCCGGCGCCAAACGCGGGCCGGCGCGAATGCCGCATGAAATCCATCGGCAGATAGCCGAGCAGCAGCACATGGATCCAGGGGATCACCAGGTGCTCGCCGATGGATCCGGTCGTCTCGCGCGGAAAGCCGCTGACCAAGCCCAAGTTCGCCTCGCGCAGCAGGAAACCGGCCGCGCGCGACGCCGCCTCGGGCGCGAGCCGCACGTCGGCATCGATGAACATCAGCACCTCGTGCCGCGCTTGGTCGGCCAGCAGCCGGCAAGCCCGCTGCTTGCCCGCCCAGCCGGGCGGCAAGGGCGGCGGGACGACCAGCCGCACGCGCGGGTCGTGCTGCGCAAGGCGGCGCACGATGCTCGCAGTCTGGTCGCTCGACTGGTCGTCCAGCACCACCACTTCGACCTCGACCTCGACGCTCGCCAACGCCGCCGCGACCGCTTCGCCGATGTTGGCCGCCTCGTCGCGCGCCGGGATCAGGATGGACACGCGGCAGCCCTCGGGGGCCGGCTCGCGCGGCACCCGAAACAGCCTCAGGTTGCGCAGGCCGAGCAGCAGCGGCAGCAAAGCGAGCAAGGCCGCCGCCCAGGCCAACGCCGTCATCTCGACTTCTCCCGCGGACCAGTGCCGTGAGCGGGGTTGAAGCGCTCTCCCTGTGACCACGCTTTCAGCCGCCGCCAGCCGTCGTACACGCCGCCGATGCCGGCGCGGCCCTCGAGCAGCGTCGTGAAGCGCGTTTCGTCCCTCGCGATGGCATCGATGGCGAGCGCGTCCATGGTTTCGCCCAGGGCCCGCTCCAATGCGGCCTGGATCTCCGGCTGCCGGAGGTCGGCCAGTTCCGCCGGCAGCACCGGCGCGCCGAAACGCACCAGCGCCTCTGGTGTGCGCTCGGTCCAGAACGGGTACTCGAGCGCCACGGGCAGCGCCACCACGGCCGGCGAACGAGCAAGCAGCGCCGCCAGTCCGGGCCGCAACGAGATCGGGCGCCGGCGTGGATCCGTGAAGCTGCCTTCGGGCGTGATCCACAGCAGCGTGTCGGGCCGCGCCAGCAGCGCCTGGCCGGTGCGCAGGAAACGCGCGCTGCCGGCCCACGAGGCCTGCTCGACCGGGAAGAAGCCGATGCGCTCCATGAAGCGGTACTTGCGCAGCGCCTGCGCATCGATCGGGCCGAAGCTGCAGCGGCCGGGGAACAGCCGCGTGGCCAGCACCGGCAGCACGGCCGCGTCCCACCACGACGGGTGGTTGCAGTAAGCGACCACGGCGGTGTCGGGCGGCAACTGCGGCCAACCCGCGCGGACGATGCGCAGCGCATGAAAGCTCGCACGCACGTGGCGGGCCATCACGGCGCCGAAAAAGCGCACCCAGCGAGCCGACCGCCGGGGTACCGGATCCCCGAACGCGCGCGAGGATGTCATGGGCTCATCGCTGCGCCCCGACAAGGCGCGACGAACCGGCTGGGGCGGCTGCGGCGCGCTCGTCCGTATCGAAGGCGTCGGCCGCGATCCAGCCCGACATCAGCACCATCGGCATGCCGGGGCCGGGGTGCGCCGCGCCGCCAGCCAGGTACAGGCCCGGGACATCGCGGCGCCGGTTGCCTGGCTTGAAGGCGCCGGTGAAGCGGCCGTGGCTGGCCAGCCCGTAGATCGCGCCGTTGAGCACGCGGTAGCGGTCGTGGATGTCTTGCGGCGTCAGGTGGCGTTCGACTTTGATTCGATCTTCAAGGTCGGTGAGGCCGGCGCAGCGCGCCAGCTTGTCGAACACCACGCGCCGGTAGGCCGGCAGCATGACGCGCCAGTCGTGGTGCGGGCGCAGGTAGGGCGTGTGGACCAGGATGTACAGGGCCTCGCCGCCGACCGGCGCCACGCCGGGCTCGGTGCGCGCCGGGGCGGCCAAGTAGCAGGTGGGGTCGGGCGCCGGATCGCCGCGGCGGTAGATGTAGTCGAACTCTTCCTCGGCATTGCGCGAGAACACGAAGTCGTGGTGGGCAAGGTGCTCGTAGGCGCGGTCCAGGCCCAGGTAGAACACCACGCCCGAGCAGGCCGGCTCGCGCTCGCGCAGCGCCGCTCCGCGCTCGGCTTGGTCCGGATCGAGCAACTCGCGGTAGGTGCGAACGGCGTCCATGTTGGAGACCACGGCGTGCACCGGCACGCGTTCGCCCGCTGCGGTGACGACGGCCGAGACGCGCCCGCCGGCCGTCTGGATGTGGGCGATGGCCGTGCCCGTGCGCACCTCCACGCCCAACTCGCGCGCCACGCGCTCCAGCGCCTGCGGCACCGAGCGCGTGCCGCCGCGCGGGTACCAGATGCCTTCGTGCGTCTGCATGTGCGCGATGGCGCCGAGCACCGCCGGCGCTGCGAACGGGTTGGAGCCGACGTACTGCACGAAGTGATCGACGAGTTGCGCGATGCGCGCGTCGTTCACGTGTTCGCGCACCACGCCGCCGAGCGTGCGGCCCATGCGCAAGGCCAGCACGTCGGCCAGCGTACTCAGGCTGAAGCTGTTGCGCAGGTTGAAGGTGTCGCCGATGCCCTCGACGCTTTTCCAGAAGAAGAAGTTCTCCGAGATGCGGTGCAGTTGCTCCGATTGCTCGATGTAGCGGCGGTAGCCCTCGCCGACCTCGCCACCGGGGGCGAAGGCATCGATGCGCCGGGCCATCGCATCGACGTCGCCCACCAGGTCGAGCACCGCGCCGTCATCGAAGAAACAGCGCCACTGCGGCTCCAGCTTCAG
>NZ_JACDCU010000076.1 GCF_013817365.1 Methylibium sp.
GGTTCAAGGAATCGCCAGGGCCGGCGCGACGAAGGGCTCGTCGTCTCGCAGCAGCCGGTAGCCGGGGATATTCTCCCTCAGCGCTCCCAGCGGGTTGGAGCCCAGGCGAGAGAGCCCCACCAACTCGAGCTGGAACATCAAGCGCGTGGTCGCCTCACTGCGCCCGGTGGACAGCCGCTCGGCCACCACGCGGCCGATCCAGCAGCCGGAGTCGTACTCGAAGCCGACCAGCGAGTCCGTGATGCGCGAATCGCGGCGGCTGTAGTTGAGGCGCCCGACGGTATACCAAGCGCCGACGCAGCCGCTGGTCTGAACGGCCCGCGGCGGCACGCCGCCCAGGACTTCGCGCGCCTGGCTCTCGCGCACCAGGGCGGAAGCTGCCTGCTGGCGCGCCGCGTCGTTGATCGGCCACTGCCAGCCGACTTCGACCTGCTCGCTGGCATTGCGCGTGTAGCGGTAGGTCGCGCCGATGGTGCGAAACGGCCCGGGAGAGTAGCGTGCGCCGACGATCGAGCGCGCCGTCCGGTCGGTTTCCGAGTTGTATTGCACCGTGGCGTCGAGCCACCAGCCGGGCACCAGGTTGGTGGCGCCCAGCAGGAGGAGGTCGGAAAAGCGGTTGGTGATCGGCTCGCCGTCGGGTGTGATGCGCTGGGTGCGCAGCAGCATGCGCTGCGCAATGCCCAGGCGCAGCGCTTCGGCTCCGGTCTGGCGGTCGAGAAAGCGCGTGGTCAGGCCGGCAGTGAGCTGGTTCGCATCCGACACGCGGTCGACGCCGGAGAAAACGTTGTCCGAGTAGATCGAGGTGAAATTGAAGTCGTTGGCAGCGCTGTCGAAATTGGGCAGGTCGGATTGATCGCGATACGGCGTGTTCACGTAGAACAGCCGCGGCTCGAGCGTTTGCGTGAGGTCGCGACCGAAGGCGGCTGTCGGGCGCTCGAACACCCAGGCGCTGTCGAGCGACAGGCTGGGAATGGTGCGCGACGCACTGCCGCGCTCTCCCGGCGCGACGCCCTCTCGCGCCGGCGCGATGTCGTAGGCCGCACTGTTGAGCGACACGCGCGGCGTGATGGTCCAGCCCGGCACGCCCAGCGGCCAAAAGGGCCGCGCCAGCGTGCCGAGCCCGTGCAGACGGGCACCGGTCACGAGCGTCGGGTCGTCGTTGGTGAAGCGGTTGGCCTCGGTTTCCCAGCGCCATTCGAAGCCCGCCGCCGCGCCGCGCTGGCGTAGGCCGACCTGCGGCTCGCGCTGGTAGGGAGCGACGATGAAAGCGTCGGGCTCGCGCTCCTGCAGCACCTGCCAATGCTGAATCTGCGCATAGGCGACGGTGTCGCCGTAAGCGCTGTCGATTCGGCGCGTGGCGTAGGCGCTCGAGGGCAGCAGACGAGGTGTGAGGCTGGGCAGCCGGCTGGAAAAATCCTTCCAGTAGTCGTCGTCCGAGGCGCGTTGTACCTGCGCGCCGTAGTCGACGGCGCCGACCCGCAGCCCGCTCCAGCGCGCTTGATGCTCCAGGTTGAGCGACCAGCGTGAACGGTTCGCGACCTGGTCGTCAGGCAGCATGAAGACCTGCGCGGCACCTTGATAGCGCGGCTCGAGATAGCGGAACTCGGTGTCGAGTGCGGCGCCGCGCCGGCTCATCACCGAGGGCATCAGGGTCGCGTCGCGGTTGGGGGCGATGTTCCAGTAGTAAGGCACCGAAAGTTCGAGGCCGCTCTTGCTGTCCAGCCCGATGCTCGGCGGCAGCCAGCCCGACTTGCGCGAATCGGACAGCGGAAAGCTCAAGGTCGGAGCGGCCAGGATCGGCACGCCGTAAAAGCGCAGCACCGCACCTTCGGCCACGCCGGTGTCGGCGGCGGTGTCGAGCGTGACGCGGTCCGTGCTGAGAATCCACGCTGGATCGGGCGCGGGGCAGCTCGTGTAGGTGGCGCCGGTGGCGACGCCGCGGTACTCGTCCAAAAATTCGAAGCGCTCGGCGCTGCCGCCGGCCTGGGTGCGCCCGAAGTAGTAGCTGGGCGACACGAAGTAGCCTTCGAAGCGCTGCACCCCGATCTCGACTTCCGGGCCGCTGAAGGTGTTGCCGTTGCGGGTGATCTCGACGTTGCCCGTAGCACGCGCCGTGTCGGTGGGCACCTGGTACTCAACCCGATCGGCCTTCAGCAACAGCGGCCCGCGACGAAAAACCACGTCGCCTTCTGCCACCGATTCGCGTTCCGGACGCCCGTACAGGCGGTCGGCCTCGATCACCACAGGCTCGTCGTCTTCGGCGCTCCCGCTCGGCAGCAGGCGCAAGCCGCTGCCGGTGCCCGGCCGCAGGCCCGGGCCTTCGATCTCGGGGCTGCCTTGTCCCCAAGCGGTGCCAACGCACACGGCCAGCGCCGCGATAGCGGCGGCGCGGTGCAACACGGGTCGGCCGTGCCGAAGACGACGGGCAGCGCAGGCGGCGACGGACAACAGCGAGGAAGGCAAGGAAGAAGGCTGTTGCAAGGGGCTGCGCAGCAGCCGCTGTGGCGGAACACCGCTGCGCCGGCAGGCGGATGCGATTTGTAGAATCGATTATTCCACGCGCCTCCTCGCTCACGAACGCGGTCTTGCGTTTCGCACCGCCCGCACGGTTCCCTTCCCGCCTTTTCGACCGCACGCCGCGGTCCCTGCCGTGACTGCATCCTCCTTCTCCTTGCACTGGACCGATACAGAGCGCGAAAGCGCCTTCACATCCTGGCTCGCGGCCTTGCCCGACGAGCTCGGCCTCGATGCCAGCAGCCTGCGCATAGCCAGCGCCGACGCGAGCTTTCGACGCTACCTTCGGCTGGACAGCACTCACGGCCCACGCATCGTCATGGATGCGCCCCCCGCGCACGAAGCCTGCGAGCCGTTCGTGAAGATCGCGGCGCTGCTGCGCTCCGGCGGCCTTGACGCCCCCGAGGTACTGCACTGGGACCGTGAGCACGGTTTCATGCTGCTCGGCGACCTGGGCAACACCACCTTCCTGACGGCGCTGGCCGGACGCGACGCGCGCGCGGCCGCGCCGCTCTACCTCGCCGCAATCGACGCCCTGGTAGAACTGCAGCGCATCGGCAGCGTCGAAGCCCGGGCCGCCGGCGTGGCCGACTACAGCCGCGCGCTGCTGCGGCGCGAACTCGATCTTTTCCCCGATTGGTACATCGCGCAGCACTGCGGCCACACCGCGAGCGACGCCGAACGCGCTCAGCTCGAACACGTCTTCGAGCTCATCCTCGACGCCTGCACTGCGCAGCCGGGCGTGCTGGTGCACCGTGACTACCACTCGCGCAATCTGATGCTCAGCGCCGGCGAAGGCGCCGCCCCCGGCATCCTGGACTTCCAGGACGCCGTGTGGGGCCCTGTCACTTACGACCTCGCCTCGCTGCTGCGCGACGCCTACATCGAGTGGGACGAGGACGTGCAGATCGACTGGGCCGTGCGCTACTGGGAGCGCGCGCGCCAAGCCGGTTTGCCGGTCGATGCGGACTTCGGCGCGTTCTGGCGCGACTTTGAATGGATGGGGCTGCAGCGCCATCTCAAAGTGCTGGGTATCTTCGCGCGCCTGTCGCACCGCGACGGCAAGCACGGCTATCTGCGTGACCTGCCGCTGGTGTGGCGCTACGCACACCGCGTGGCGAGCCGCTACGCCGGCCTGCAGCCACTCGCCCGCTTGCTCGAAGACTTGACAGGCGCCGAGCGCCGGACCGGCTACAGGTTCTGAAGCGCTGGCGTAGACGCGGGAGCGAGCGCAGGCGCCTCGGCCACCTGCGTCTCGCAACCGGCAGAGAGCAGCCAAGGATCGCGGTCCTCGCCGCCGAAGGTCTCGATCAGGAAATCGACGAAGGCGCGGGTGCGCACCGGAATGTGCCGGCGCGTCGGCATCGCTGCATAGAGCATCACCGTGAACACCGTCCACTCGGGCAGCAGGCGCACCAGCGCGCCTTCCAGCAAGGCCTCTTCGACCACGAAGCTGGGCAAGCCGGCAATACCGAGCCCGGCCAGCGCCGCTGCATAGTGACTATCAACATGGTGGGTGTGCAAGGCCGAGGGTTGCGGCACCACGCGGAAAATTTCAGTCGGCTCGCGGCCGGCGCTGCGCCGGAAGGTCAGTTCGCGGGGCCTTGCGGCACCGGCCGGCAGTAGCGCAACGTGGCTGCCGAGCTCGCGCGGGTGCCCCGGCACCTCGCGGCGCAGCAGATACTCCGGCGCCGCACAAAGAATCCCTTCCGAGCGCGCCAGACGGCGCGCAACGAACTCGCCCTGCAGCGCGGAATCATCGACCATCAGGATCGTGACGTTCTGGCTTTCATCGACCGCCTGCACCGCGCCGGGCACCGTGAGCTCGAGCGACACCTTCGGGAAGCATGCATGGAAGCGCGGCAGGTGCTTGGCGATCTGGTGCACCGCGAAAGCCGGCGGCGCCAGCACCCTCACAACGCCGCGCGGTTCGCGCCCGGCGCTGCTGGCCAGCGCCTCGGCTTCATCGACCTGCATGAGGATCTGCCGGGCCTTCTCGAGATAGGCCTCGCCGATGTCGGTGAGCGCCAGACGGCGCGTGGTGCGGTTGATCAGGCGCGCGTCCAGGTGGTCTTCGAGTTCGGCAATGTGCCGGGTCACCGCGGCGGGCGACAGGCGCAGCACGGTCGCCGCGCCATTGAAGCTGCCGGCTTCGATGACGGCCGCAAACACGCGCATCGCTCGCAATTGATCCATGGCCGCGATGATGCCGCGAACCAGCCGCGGCGCGCGGGCTGCGGCACTCGGGCACACTGCCCGCCTCGCCCTTGACCGCCCGCCACCGTGCCCGCTTTACCGCGCTTTCACGTCGATCTGCCGCTCGCGGCCGGCCTGGAGGCTGCGCTGCCGGCCGCCGCAGCACGCCACGTGCAGGTGCTGCGGCTGCAGCCGGGCGATGCGGTCCGGCTCTTCGATGGCGGCGGTTCCGACTGGTCGGCCGAGCTGCTGCACATCGGCCGCAGCGTCGTGCAGGTGCGTGTCGGTGCGCCGCAGGCGGTGGATTGCGAACTGCCCATGGCAGTCACCCTGGCGGTCGGCATGCCGGCCAACGAGCGCATGGACTGGTTGATCGAGAAAGCCACGGAGCTCGGCGTGGCCGAAATCCAGCCGCTGGTGTGCGAGCGCTCGGTGCTGCGCCTGAGCGGCGAGCGAGCCGGCCGCAAGCTGGCGCACTGGCAGGGCGTGGCGAGTGCCGCCGCCGAGCAATGCGGCCGGGCACGGCTGCCGACGCTGCAGCCGGTGCGCTCACTGGGCGAATGGCTGGCCGGACCGGCGGCTGCGCCGACGAGTGCGCGCTTCGTTCTCAGCTTGGCCGGAGGCACGCAGCCCATCGCCGAGGCGCTCTGCCCCGCCGTGCGCACGGGCTCGGCGCTGGTGTTCCTGAGCGGACCCGAAGGCGGGCTCAGCCCCGGGGAAGAAGCGGCTGCGCGAGGTGCCGGTCTGCAGCCCGTGACGCTGGGCCGGCGCGTGCTGCGCGCCGAGACGGCGCCGCTGGCGGTGCTGGCTGCGCTGGCGGCGCTGTGCGCGTGAACCGCTACGCCCCTGAGCGCAAGGCCCTGACTTCCGCGACGCGCCATCCTCCGCACGCAAGCGGAGCGGCATCCGCCGCCGACCTGGGCTGCTCAAAGAGATTAGCCAGTCGTCCGCCTCGATGGGAGCACGGCGGCTCCAAACGGACAAGGCCCGCACGCAGCGGGCCTTTGTCAGCGAGGAGAAGGAGCGTTTACTTCTTGCGGAATCTGCGCAGCGCCGCGATCTGCGCCGCCATCGCCGCGAACTCGCCTTGCGCCTTTGCGAAGTCGATGTCGCTCTTGGCGTTCTTCATCGCGTCCTCGGCCAGCTTCTTGGCCTCGCCGGCCTTGGCTTCGTCGAGATCCTTGCCGCGAATGGCGGTGTCGGCCAGCACGGTCACCGATCCCGGCTGCACCTCGAGGATGCCACCGGCGACGAACACGAACTCTTCCTCGCCCGTGTCGGCGCGCTCGATGCGCACGGCGCCCGGCCGGATACGGGTGATGAGCGGCGTGTGGCGCGGCAGGATGCCGAGCTCGCCGTTCTCGCCCGGCAGGGCGACGAACTTCGCCTCGCCGGAGAAGATGGACTCCTCGGCGGAGACGACGTCGACTTTGAGGGTGGCCATGCGCGCCCCTTATTGAATCTTCTTGGCCTTCTCGAAGGCCTCGTCGATGGTGCCGACCATGTAGAAGGCCTGCTCGGGCAGCGAATCGCACTCGCCCGCGACGATCATCTTGAAGCCGCGGATGGTTTCCTTCAGGGACACGTACTTGCCCGGCGAGCCGGTGAAGACCTCGGCGACGTGGAAGGGCTGCGACAGGAAGCGCTGGATCTTGCGCGCACGCGCCACGGCCAGCTTGTCTTCCGGGCTGAGCTCGTCCATGCCCAGGATGGCGATGATGTCGCGGAGTTCCTTGTAGCGCTGCAGCGTGTTCTGCACGGCACGCGCGGTCTGGTAGTGCTCGTCGCCGACCACGTTCGGGTCGAGCTGTCGGCTGGTCGAGTCAAGCGGGTCCACGGCGGGGTAGATGCCGAGCGAGGCGATGTCGCGCGAGAGCACCACGGTGGAGTCCAGGTGCGCGAAGGTCGTGGCGGGCGAGGGGTCGGTCAGGTCGTCCGCCGGCACGTACACGGCCTGGATCGAGGTGATCGAGCCGACCTTGGTGGACGTGATGCGCTCCTGCAGGCGGCCCATCTCCTCGGCCAGCGTCGGCTGGTAGCCCACCGCCGAGGGCATGCGGCCGAGCAGCGCCGACACTTCCGTGCCGGCCAGTGTGAAGCGGTAGATGTTGTCGACGAAGAACAGCACGTCGCGGCCTTCGTCGCGGAAGGACTCGGCGATGGTCAGGCCGGTCAGCGCCACGCGCAGGCGGTTGCCCGGCGGCTCGTTCATCTGGCCGTAGACCATCGCGACCTTGGACTCGCCCAGATTCTCGAGGTTGACGACGCCCGACTCCGCCATCTCGTGATAGAAGTCGTTGCCTTCGCGGGTGCGCTCGCCCACGCCGGCGAACACCGACAGGCCAGAGTGCGCCTTCGCGATGTTGTTAATGAGCTCCATCATGTTGACGGTCTTGCCGACGCCGGCGCCACCGAACAGGCCGACCTTGCCGCCCTTGGCGAAGGGGCAGATCAGGTCGATCACCTTGATGCCGGTTTCCAGCAACTCCTGCGACGGCGAGAGCTCGTCGTACGCCGGCGGCTTGCGGTGAATGGAGGCGGTGAGCTCCTGCCCGACCGGGCCGCGCTCGTCGATCGGCGCGCCCAGCACGTCCATGATGCGGCCCAGCGTGGCCTTGCCCACCGGCACCGAGATCGGCTTGCCGGTGTTGCTGATGACCATGCCACGGCGCAGGCCGTCCGACGATCCCAGCGCAATGGTGCGCACCACGCCGTCGCCGAGCTGCTGCTGCACTTCGAGCGTGAGGGCCGAGCCTTCCATCTTGAGGGCGTCATACACCTTGGGCATCGCGTTGCGCGGGAACTCCACGTCCACCACCGCACCGATGCACTGCACGATCTTGCCTTCAGCGGTTTGCATGTTCATCGCCATCTTGATTTCCTTCGAGTCGATTCTTGAGTTCAGACCGCTGCGGCGCCCGCCACGATCTCGGACAGTTCCTTGGTGATCGCGGCTTGGCGGGTCTTGTTGTAGACCAGCTTGAGCTCGGCGATCACGGTGCCGGCGTTGTCGGTGGCGGACTTCATCGCCACCATGCGGGCCGACTGCTCGGAAGCGATGTTCTCGGCGACCGCCTGGTAGATCAGCGCCTCGGTGTAGCGCACCAGCAGCTCGTCGATCACCGTGGCCGCATCGGGCTCGTAGATGTAGTCCCAGCTGTGGTTCGCGCTGCCCGGCGTGGGCGCATCGGCCGTCATGGCCTCGGCCGACAGCGGCAGGAGCTGCTGCACCATGGGCTCCTGCTTCATCGTGTTGATGAAACGCGTATAGCACAGGTACACGGCGGAGAGGCGGCCTTCGGCATACGCGTCGAGCAACACCTTCACCGGGCCGATCAGCTTGTCGAGCGAAGGCTTGTCACCGAGCTGGGTGGCGTGCGAAACCACCTTCGCGCCGATGCGGTTCAGGAAGCCCAGGCCCTTGTTGCCGATCGCCACCGCTTCCGACTTGACGCCCTGGCCCTCCAGCTCACGGAGCTTGGCGGTCACCGCGCGCAGCACGTTGGTGTTCAAGCCGCCGCACAGGCCCTTGTCGGTCGTCACCACGATGAAACCGGCGGTCTTCGCGCCCTCGCTCTTCACGAGGAAGGGGTGCCTGTACTCGGGGTTGGCCTGCGACAGGTTGGCCGCCATGTTGCGGATCTTGTCGCTGTAGGGCCGGGCCGCGCGCATGCGGTCCTGCGCCTTGCGCATCTTGGCGGCGGCGACCATCTCCATGGCCTTGGTGATCTTCTTGGTGTTCTCGACACTCTTGATCTTGCCGCGTATTTCCTTGCCGACTGCCATGAGCGTGTTCCTTGGTTTGTGGGTCTGGCCGCGTCAGGCGAAGGACTTCTTGAACGAGGCGCAGGCGGCGTCGAGCTGGGCTTCGGCGTCCTTGTCCATCGCCTTGTCGGCCTCGAGCTTGGCCAGCAACGGCGCGTGGCTGGTCTTCAGGAACTGGTGCAGGCCCGATTCGAAGGCCAGCACCTGCTTGACCTCTATGCCGTCCATGTAGCCCTTGTTCGCCGCGAACAGCGAAGCGGCCATCAGGCTGATCGGCAGCGGCGAATACTGCGCCTGCTTGAGCAACTCGGTCACGCGCGCGCCCCGGTCCAGTTGCTTGCGGGTGGCTTCGTCGAGGTCCGAGGCGAACTGCGCGAAGGCCGCCAGTTCACGGTACTGCGCGAGGTCGGTGCGGATGCCGCCCGAGAGGTTCTTGACCAGCTTGGTCTGCGCCGCGCCGCCAACCCGCGACACGGAAATGCCGGCGTTGATGGCGGGGCGAATGCCGGCGTTGAACAGCGAGGTCTCGAGGAAGATCTGGCCGTCGGTGATGGAGATGACGTTGGTCGGCACGAAGGCAGACACGTCGCCGGCCTGTGTTTCGATGATCGGCAGCGCGGTCAGCGAGCCGGTCTTGCCCTTCACTTCGCCCTTGGTGAACTTCTCGACGTAGTCGGCGTTCACGCGGGCGGCGCGCTCGAGCAGGCGCGAGTGGAGATAGAACACGTCGCCCGGATACGCTTCCCGACCCGGCGGGCGGCGCAGCAGCAGGGAGACCTGGCGATAGGCGACGGCCTGCTTGGACAGGTCGTCATAGATGATCAGCGCGTCCTGGCCGCGGTCGCGGAAGTACTCGCCCATGGTGCAGCCGGAATAGGCCGACACGTACTGCATCGCGGCGGAGTCCGAGGCGGGAGCCGCCACGACGATGGTGTAGTCCATCGCGCCGTGCTGTTCCAGCGCGCGCACCACGTTCTTGATCGACGACGCCTTCTGGCCAATGGCGACATAGACGCAGGTCATGTTCTGACCCTTCTGGTTGATGATCGCGTCGATCGCCACCGCCGTCTTGCCGGTCTGGCGGTCGCCGATGATCAGCTCGCGCTGGCCGCGACCGACCGGCACCATCGAGTCGATCGACTTCAAGCCCGACTGCATCGGCTGGCTCACGCTCTGGCGCGCGATCACGCCGGGGGCGACCTTCTCGATCACGTCGGTCATCTTGGCGTTGATCGGGCCCTTGCCGTCGATCGGCTGGCCGAGCGCGTTGACCACGCGGCCGATCAGCTCCGGGCCGACCGGCACTTCCAGAATGCGGCCGGTGCACTTGACCGTGTCGCCTTCGGAGATGTGCTCGTACTCGCCCAGGATCACCGAGCCGACCGAGTCGCGCTCGAGGTTGAGGGCCAGGCCGAAGGTTGGCGTGCCGTCCTTGGTGGCCGGGAATTCGAGCATCTCGCCTTGCATCGCGTCCGACAGGCCATGCACGCGCACGATGCCGTCGGTGACCGACACCACGGTGCCCTGGTTGCGGATGTCGGCGCTGGCGCCCAGGCCCTCGATGCGGCTCTTGATCAGTTCGGAAATTTCAGCGGGATTGAGTTGCATTGCTTGCTCCGTTCCTAAGGCCGAGGCCTGCAGGGTGAGGACGTTCGCCGGCGATCAAGCCGTGAGCGCCGCTTTCATTTGTTCCAGACGCGCCTTGACCGAGGTGTCGAGCACCTCGTCGCCGACCACGACACGGATGCCGCCGATCAGCGCCGGCTCGACTTCGACACGCGCATTGAGCATGCGGCCGAAGCGCTTTTCCAGCGCGCCGAGCACCGAATCCATCTGCGCAGCGTCGATGGGAAACGCGCTGTACACCGTGGCGTCCGACACGCCCGAGCGCTCGTTCACCAGGGCCCGGAACTGCAGCGCGATCTCCGGCAAGGCGGCCAGCCGGCCGTTGTCGATGACGGTGGCGAGCAGGTTGCGCACGCTGTCGGCGAGCGGCGCCTTGACGACACCGGCAATGACGTCGAAGACTTCCTGTGCATTCGCCTTCGGACGGTCGGCGAAGCTGCGCAGCTGAGGGTCGGCCGCCGTGGCAGCCACCGCGTCGAGCTGTTCGACGGCCGGCTTCAGGTCGCCCTGACTGGCCACCTGGAACAGCGCTTCGGCGTACGGACGGGCGATCGTTGCGAGCTCAGCCATGGTCTAGAGCTCGACCTTGAGGCGGTTCAGGAGGTCGGCGTGCACGCCGGCGTCGACTTCCCTGCGCAGGATCTGCTCGGCGCCCTTGACGGCAAGTGCCGCAACCTGGTCGCGCAATACCTCGCGCGCCTTCATCGACTCCTGCTCGGCCTCGGCGCGCGCCGCGGCGACGATCTTGGCGCCCTCCTCGCTGGCGCGGCCCTTGGCTTCCTCCACCATCGACTGCGCCATGCGCTCGGCATCGGCCAGGCGCTGCGCGGTCTCGGTGCGAGCGGCCGACAACTGCTCCTCGACGCGCTTGTTGGCGACCTGCAGATCGGCCTTGGCCTTGTCGGCGGCCGACAGGCCTTCGGAGATCTTTTGCGCACGCTCGTCGAGCGCCTTCACGATGGGCGGCCACACGAATTTCATCGTGAACCAGACCAGCAGAAGGAACACGATCAACTGCGCGATCAGCGTAGCGTTGATGCTCACGTTGTTGCCTCGATAACGATGGGAAAGATGCCTGCGATGCGCAATCCGCGGCGGCTCACGTCGGCAGGTTGGCGATCTGCGCGAGGAAGGGGTTGGCCGTGGCGAACCACAGCGCGATGCCGGTGCCGATGATGAAGGCGGCGTCGATCAGGCCGGCCAGCAGGAACATCTTGGTCTGCAGCTCGTTCATCAGCTCGGGCTGGCGGGCGGCCGCTTCGAGGTACTTGCTGCCCATGATGCCGATGCCGATACAGGCGCCGAGGGCGCCCAGACCGATGATCAGGCCGGCGGCGAGCGCGACAAAGCTAATGACTTCCATGGTGTCTCCTACTTGAGGTTGCAAAGAAAAAAAACGAAAAACGAAACGTCAGTGCGTGTCGTGAGCCTGACCGATATAAACCAGCGTGAGCATCATGAACACGAAGGCCTGCAGGGTGATGATCAGGATGTGGAACACCGCCCACACCCAGCCTGCAACGATGTGCCCGAGGAACAGGGCGATGCCCGTTCCGGTGAGCGCGAACGCGCCACCCATCAGCGCGATGAGCATGAAGATCAGCTCGCCGGCGTACATGTTGCCGAACAGCCGCATGCCGTGCGAGACGGTCTTGGCGACGAACTCGATGATCTGCATCAGGAAGTTCACCGGCCAAAGAAACCAGTTGTTGCCGAAGGGTGCCGTGAACAGTTCGTGCGCCCAGCCGGCGGCGCCCTTGATCTTGACGTTATAGAACAGGCACACCAGCAGCACGCCGATCGACAGGCCCATCGTGATCGACAGGTCGGCGGTCGGCACCACGCGCAGATAGTCGGGCGCGCCCACGGCCGGGCCGGCGACGTGCCATAAGGCCGGCAGCAGATCGACCGGCAGCAGGTCCATCGCG
>NZ_JACDCU010000413.1 GCF_013817365.1 Methylibium sp.
CGGGGGTGGCGACGGCGATGCACCGCCGGCGGGCGGCGACCCGACGGTGCCCAGCGCCACGCTCACCGCGCCGGCCGCTTTCGCGCGCGACCTCGGCGGCAGCATCGAGCTGCGAGCGACCGCCAGCGACGACGTCGGCGTGAGCAGCGTCGAGTTCCAGGTCGACGGCGAGCCGCTCGGCCCCGCGGACACGACCGCGCCGTATGCCGCCACGCTGGACACCACCGCCTACGCCTCCGGCCAGCACGTGCTGCGCGCCCGGTCGCGCGATGCGAGCGGAAACCTTTCCTCATGGTCGAACGCCACGGTGGCCTTCGGCGGCAGCCGCAACCGCCCCGCCGGCTTCAGTCTGGAAGAGGACTGGGTCACCGGCCTGATCGCCGCCAGCGCCTTCGCGCTCACGCCCGATGGCCGTTTGCTCGTCGCCGAGCAGGACGGCCGCGTGCGCGTGGTGAAGAACGGCCGCCTGCTGCCGACGCCCTTCGTCACGCTCACGAACGTGAACAGCATCGGCGAGCGCGGCCTCATCGGCGTGGCCGTCGATCCGGGCTTCGCGACCAACGGCTACGTGTACGTGCACTACACGACGATGCAGGGCGGCATCCACAACCGGGTCAGCCGCTTCGTCGCGAGCGGCGACGTGGCGACCGGCCTGGAGTTCGTGCTGCTCGACCTGCCCACCCTCTCCACGGCCACCAACCACAACGGCGGCGCGCTGCATTTCGGCGCCGACGGCAAGCTCTACGTGGGCGTGGGCGACAACGCCAACGGCGTGCAGGCGCAGGACCTCACGCTGCCCTTCGGCAAGCTGCTGCGCATCGACAGCACGGACGGCTCGGCCCCGGCCGACAACCCCTTCGTCGGCGGCTTCAACGATGCGCGCGTCTGGGCTTACGGCTTGCGCAATCCCTTCACTTTCGCGGTGCAGCCGGGCACGGGGCGCATCCACATCAACGACGTCGGTGCGAACAGATGGGAGGAAATCAATCTGGGTGCAGCCGGTGCCGACTACGGCTGGCCCGCCTCCGAAGGGCCCGACGGCGTGACGGCGGGCGTGACCGCACCGCTCTTCGCCTACGCGCGCGGCGATGCCAGCCCCGCCGGCTCCGGCCCGGGCGGCTTCTTCACGGGCGCTTCCATCGCGGGCGGCGCCTTCTATCCAGCGGGGGGCAGCTTCCCCGCCGCCTATCGCGGAGACTATTTCTTCGCGGACTTCGTCAGCAGCTTCGTCGGCCGGCTCGATCTCGACAACGACGGCGCCGCCTATGCTTTTGCCCGCGTGTCGGGCAACCCGGTGGACTTGCGCGTGGGCAACGATGGCGCGCTTTACGTGCTGACGCGAACGGGGATCACGCGCATCGGCGCGCTCTGATTTCGGCTGCGAGCGAGAACGACATCAACCGCCGACCATGCCGGCTGCACCACCGGCAACGCTGGCACCGCAGTCACCGCCGGCACGCCCGCACTACCATTTCCGACCGATCAAAAGTCCGCGTGCCATGACCCCCGCCCCACGCGCTTCGAACGATGGCCTGCCGCGAGCGCATGCCCGGCGGCTGCGCGACATCCACCGCTCGGCCGGCTGGCCGGCGTGCGACGCGGTCGAGATCGATCTGCTCGCCGCCGGCCTGGTCGAGCGCGTGTTCGCTGCCAGCGGCCACGAGACGCTGCGCCTTACCGCCGCCGGCATCGCGCACCTGGCGCGCTCGCTCGAGCGCAACCGCGCGGCCTTCAGCCTGCATGAGGCGCTGGTCGAGCGCGTGGTGCTGGAGATGCAGCGCGCCGGGCGCATCGCCTGGCGCGGCCTGAGCCTGCGGGCGTGGGCGGGCGAGGCGTGGGTGATGGCGATGCCGGATGTCTATTCGGTGCGGCACACCACGGTGGAGGCCTACTTGGCGCCGTTCGTCCATGAGATCAAGGTCAGGCGCGCCGATCTGCTGGCCGATCTGCGCCTGCCGGACAAGCGTGCGGCCTACCTGCAGATGGCCGGCGGCTGCAGCTACGTGCTGGCCGAGGGCATCGCCGAGGCCGACGAAGTCCCGACCGAATGCGGCGTCATCGTGGCGCGCCGCCGTGCCGACGGCGCTGGCTTCGGTGCGCTCGAATGTCTGCGCCCGGCGCCGCTGCGCTCGATGAGCCTGCCCTTCGCGGCCTGGATGGCGCTGGCCCGCGCCACGCCGGCTGCGATGCCGCTCGACGAGGCGCAGGGCGCGCTGGCCGATGCCGAGGCCGGCAAGGTCGATGCGCAGGCCGGCGCCTCGATGGCGCCGCTCTGAGACACTGCCTCGAACCCGCCACGAAGGATCCGATGCCCCGCCCCGTGCTCGACGAAGCTCAGCTTCACCCCGCGATCCGTGACCAGGTCGTCAACGCGCATGCCGACATCGTCCACAACGTGCGCGCTGCCGCGGCTTCCAACCCCGTGCTCGTGATCGGCATGGCGGGCAACCCCTGGTGCCGGCGCGCCCGCAAGGCGCTCGCGGCCGCCGGGCAGGCCCACCATTACCTCGAATACGGCAGCTACGTGAGCGGCTGGCGGCCGCGCACGGCGCTGAAGATGTGGACCGGCTGGACCAGCTTCCCGATGGTGTTCGTGCGCGGGCAACTCATCGGCGGCGCGCAGGACCTCGAACGCCTCATCGCCAGCGGCGAGCTGCCGCGGCTGCTGGCCGAGCCGGCCTGATCTGGCAGCGCCTGACTGCCAGGACGCCATGACGCCTCCCTTGCCCAAGCCCGTGCGCCAGGCGCTGGCGCCGAGTTTCACCGTGCAGCACTTTCGCGATGCGCTGGGCATGTTCGCCACCGGCGTGACCATCGTGACCGCCCGCACCACCGACGGCGAATGCGTCGGCCTGACCGCCAACTCCTTCAATTCCGTCTCGCTGGCGCCGCCGCTGGTGTTGTGGAGCCTGGCGAGTAAGGCCGGCACGATGCCGGCCTTTGCGCGCGGATCGCACTACGCCATCAACATCCTGGCCGCCAGCCAGCGCCGGCTCGCCGAGCGCTTCGCCAGCAAGACCATCGACCGATTCGCCGGCGTGGCCTGGAGCGAAGGCGCCAGCGGCGCACCGCTGCTCGACGGCGCGGCGGCGGTGTTCGAGTGCTTCAACCGCAGCCAGTACGAAGAAGGCGACCATGTCATCTTCGTCGGCGAGGTCGAACGCTGCAGCGTGACGCCCGGCTCCACGCCGCTGATCTTCCACGGCGGGCGGTATTTCACCGAGCTGCCGCTGTAGCGGTCTGCGACGCCGGCGTGTCCGGCGCGATCCAGCGGCGCTCCTGGGTGTGGCCGCCGTAACCCCAGGCGTCGGCGGGTACTTCTTCCACGACCACATAGCTGGCGTGGTGCAGCGACCCCAGGGCCTCGGCGAGCAGGGCATGCACGGCCGACACGAAACCAGCCTTTTCGACCTTGGTGTTCGTGCCCTCGGTTACCTGTATCTGGGCGTGGAAGCTGGCCAGGCCTTGATCGGCCAGCGAGCGCGCGCCGATGAACCACTGCGCCGCGTCCACCGATTCGATCTGCAGCGCGGTCAACGCAGGCTTCTTGCCGAGGTGCT
>NZ_JACDCU010000414.1 GCF_013817365.1 Methylibium sp.
CGCTCGCGCGCGGGCAACGCCTGGCGGAATTGCGCGCCGAGCGGGACGCGCTGCTCGCCGCCGCCGACGCGCTGACGATGAAGGCGCTCGACACGGGCACCGTTGAGCAGCGGCAGGATGTCGCTGCTTACAAGCAGGTGCTCCGCGATCTGCCGACGACGATCGCTCTGCAAATGCGCGACATCGCGGACCCCGCCGACCTCGACGCCTATGCGCCGGCGTGGCCGACCGTCCCGGTCGTGGTAGCCGTGGCACGTGTGCCACGATGATGACTCGCATCGTCTCCTGGTTCCGCAAGCCGCCTGGTCCGTGGGTCTACGAATCGCACGAGTACTACGGCGTCTCGCATGACTGCAACGTTTACGCCGTCACCTACGTCCGTGGCGAAGAAGCGAGGCTCGTCATGGTCAGCCTCTATGCCGGACGCTCGACCAAGCTCGACGCGGCGCTCATCACGTACTTCCGCGCAAACGCGCCGACGAGCACATGATGGACCCCGCCGCCATCCTCTCGCAGCTCTGGACGATCGGCCCCAGCGCGGCGCTGCTCGGCCTGGCGGTATTCTACTTCTACAAGCGCGACAAGCGCAACGACACCGCCGCCGAGGCTCGGCACCAACAGTGCGAGACGCGCAACGCGCAGTTAGACGCGCGAATCCTGGCGCTAGAGGATCGGCAATTCCTGCAGCTCGCAGCCATCGCGCGCGACGGCATGACGGGGCTGGCAAACTCGACGGCCGCGATCAAGAGATTCATGCGCGACGACACCCCGACGCCGCCCGATGCGTTCCCCATTCAGCGGCCGGGGCATCCATGAGCGGCAAGAGCGACAAGGAAGTGCGCGACGAGCTGCGCCGCATCCATCGCCAGTTCACCGGCGAGCAGTGCGACGACATGCGAACGGACCGCCCTGGCTGCTCGGGCATTTGCACCGGCGCCGTCGGCCTCGTGCTGTGGGTCGTCATCGTCGGGCTGCTGCTGCTGCTCTGCACCGGCTGCGCCAAGACCGAGCGCGAAGGTCGCACCGTGCGCCGCTTGATCGAGCACGGCGAGCATGGCGGCGTGCCGTTCAGCAAGACCGCCGAAGAGACCAGCGAGACCAGCGAAACGACCACGACCGGCGTCGACACGCAGGCGATTGCCGCCGTCGTCACGACTGCTGTGCGCGCAGCGATGGCGGCGGGAACCGGCGGGCTGGGCTTCGGCATCCCCGAAGCCGTCGCCGGGATCGCGACGGCAGGCGCCGGCATCGCCGCGCTCCTGCAATCGCGCAAGGCCGCACGCAAGCAGACCGAGGCCGACGCCGCCTGGGACGCCGAGCGCGAGGCGCAGATCAAAGCCGCGCTGATGACACCGCCACCCAAGGGAACCACATGAGCAATCTCGACGACGACCTCAAGGCGCACACGCGCCGCAATCTGATCACCTGGATCAACTACGCCGCGACCTTCCTCGCCGGCGCGGTCCTGGGCATCCTCGTCTGCCTGGCGTTCGGCTGAGACCATGTCGACGATCTCCACCGCTCTGGCGCAGGCGCTCGCCGCGGTCGCAACCGCGCGCGGCGAGTCGCTGTCCTACCGCGCCGCGGTCGGGACCGGGAGCTATATCGCGCTCAGCGGCTTCGTGCTCGACCGCGACGAGATCGCCCCGCCGTTCCATGACGAGCAACAGGCCGCAGAGGAGACCGTGCGCTCTGGCCGGCTCTGCGGTCCGCTGACGCCGGTGCTAACCGTTGGCATGGGCATCCGCGACGGCAACAACCAGGAGTGGGCGATAGAGACCGCCGAACTCGACCAGCAGCAACTCTGCACCGTGCGCCGCACGACCGTTGCCAACGCCGGCCCGAACCGCGGCGGTGACTCGTGAGCTTCACTGATCCGCCGGCCATCCTGACGCAACTGCGCACGCAGCTCGCTGCCTGTGCCGGCTGGGCCAACGGCAGCGGTGCTGTCCACTACCCCGACCTCCCCGCTCTGGCTGGCGCGACGTTCCCGCTGGCCGTGGTCGCGGAGTCGTCGCGCACCTTCGACACCTACGCCGATGGCGCGCTACCGCTCGGCGGCGGCTCGATGCAAGTCGTCGTCTACGCCACCGGCTCGGTCGGCGTGGTCGAAGAACTCGGCCGGACCATCCTCTCGCAACTGCTCGCGCAGTTCACCGGCATCCCGTTCCGCCCATCGGAATGCGGCCTGAGCAGCGACCCGTCACCGGCCAAGGTCGCCGGGGCCAGCGAATATCGCGCCGTCACTCTTACCATCGGCTGGGGCCTCAATGGCTGATCCCATCGTCTATTCACTCGCGCCGCTGCGCATCAACGCCACGGTCCTGGCGACCGCTGGATTGCAGGTGCCGCCGGATGTCGCGTCGGAGGCGTTCCGTCACTCGGGCAACGAGTTCGCCAGCGCGCTCGTCGTGCCCGGTGCCGCACCGCGCGTGCGCTTCCGCACGCCGTTCAAGGCCGCGTACGATCTGATCGGCTTCAAGATCCTGCCGGTTACGACGCTTGACATCTACTTTGCCAAGTTCGCCGCGTCGATCCGCGATCCCAACTCCACGCATGCCAAGTACAGTCTGGCCGTCAGCGCCAAGGCCGTGGCGTTCATCCGCTCGTTCAGCGTCGCGCATGGCGGCATCGCCATGGCTGAGGTTGAGGTAGTGCTGCTGTCGTCGGACGGCATGGCCCATCCATTCGCTGCCCCCGCGACCGCCGCGCTGCCGACGCTCGCCGCTCAACCGACGCTGCACACCATGGGCACGACCAGCATCAACGGCACGGCGATTGCCGGCGCGGTGGACGCGAGCGTGGACCTGGCGCCCAACGTTATGATCGGCATCGACGGCACGCCGGGTGATGGCCTACTCTACCCGACCGTCGCCACCTACCTGGGCGGTGCGCCGTCGATCGAGGTCGGACACGGCGACCCGATCACGCTGCTGGCAACGCTCGGCCTGACCGGCGTTGCGGTTGGCGCGTCGACCTTCAAGCAGTGGCTCCGCGAGTTCGACGCCACGACGCAGCTTGCGCTGTCGACCGGCGTCTCGCTGACCATCGCCAGCGCCAGCGGACGCATGATCCCCGTCGACTTCGGAGCCGATAACCAGTCAGCGGCCAAGGGCGGCCTGCGCATCGAAGGCCTGTCGACCAGCACGACGCACCCCATCGCGGTCGGCACCGGCACCGTCCCGTGATCGTCTACCTGCACCCGTCGCAGCAGCCGATCGTGCCGCCGTGGCTCGACGGCTTCACGCCGCAGACACCCGGCGTCGAACTCGTGCAGCGCCAGACCGCGCACGGCTGCCTGGTCGGCATTGGCGATCCGCTGGTGATCGACTGCCCGCCGATGCGGATCCTCATGGACGTCGAGGACGGGTGGCGCGCGGCGGTGATCGGCAAGCTGAACCCCGCGCATCTGTGGCGCGGGGAACGCTGGTGCCGCACCTTGCCGGCGACCTCGATCGGTGGCGAGACCTGGCAGGCGCCGGTCATTCTCACCGAGGACGGCGAGCGCGCCTACCTCGTGCGCTACGCCGGCCGCGACTACCTGCCGCAGCCGAGCG
>NZ_JACDCU010000077.1 GCF_013817365.1 Methylibium sp.
GCGCAGGGTTTGGGGCGGCACGCGCAGCGTGCTTCGTCAACTGACTCGTCGCGGCTGTCTGAGCGCAGTGAGCGCAGCGAACGAAGCGAGTTCCGCGACGCGCCCCAAACCCGAGCAGCACAGCGCAGTCGGCACGCAACGCGGGCCGACCACCGCACCAAAGCGAAGCACGCCGCCCGCCCCCGGCTTTGCCCCCCACCGACACCCCCCCCCAGCCAACACAAACCGAAAACCCGCAAAAGGCCGAAAGCCCGCACGTTGACGTATTTCATTTCACCGGCCCGCCGTGCTGCCGGCAGCCTGCTGATCGGCAAGCATTGACCCCAGATACGCTTCCTGCACTTTCGCATTCGCCCGCACCGCCTCCGGCGTGTCGAAAGCAATCACCTCCCCGTAAACCAGCACCGCAATGCGGTCGGCCAGGCCGAATACCACGCCCATGTCGTGCTCTACGGTCAGCAGCGTCTTGCCCTCGGTCACTTCCCGGATCAGTTGAATGAAGCGCTGCGTCTCGCTCTTGCTCATGCCGGCAGTCGGCTCGTCGAGCAGGATCACGCTGGCGCCGCCAGCGATGGTGATGCCGATCTCCAGCGCGCGCTGCTCGGCATAGGTGAGGTTCATGGCCAGCACGTCGCGTTTGCGCTCGAGCTTGATCATCTCCATGACCTGCTCGGTGCGCTCGTTGGCGTCGGTCAAGTCGGCCAGGAAATGCCAGAACGAATAGCGATAACCCAGCGACCACAGCACCGCGCAACGAATGTTCTCGAACACCGACAGCCGCGTGAACAGATTGCTCACCTGGAAGCTGCGGGCCAGTCCCTTGCGGTTGATCTCGTAGGGCTCCAGACCGTCGATGCGTTCGCCGTGCAGGGCGATCTCGCCGCTGCTGATGCCGAAGCGTCCGCTGATCAGGTTGAAGAGCGTCGACTTGCCCGCACCGTTGGGGCCGATGATGGCGACTCGTTCTCCCGGCTTCACCGCCAGGCTGGCGCCGCGGATGATCTCGGTCTTGCCGAAGCGCTTGAACACGTTTTTGAGTTCGACAGCGAAGGTCGATGATGGGGTACCCGGCGAGGTATTCACAGCGCTTGCCTCTTGCGAATCTCGTGCTCGATTTCTCCCTGCACAACGCCCCACTGCCGCGCGAACTCCCGGCGCGTGAGCTCGAACAGCGCCAGGCCGGTGAGCATGACGAAGCCAGCGCCGAACCAGCTGTCCAAACTGTGAGCGTCGAGCGGCACGCTCATGAAGCGCAGGGTGCTGCCCATGGAGGTGCCGAGCTGCAGGTGATAGATCATCTCGATGATCGCCGCCGCACCGGCCAGCATGACCAGCGCCGTGCTGCCCAGCGCCAGATAGGACGTGACCAGCTTTCTCAGCTTGCCGTAGGCCGCAATGCGCAGGTTCATCATGATCAGACTCGCGATGCCGCCCGGCGCATACATCACCATGAACAGGAAGATCAGGCCCAGGTAAAGCAGCCAGGCCTGCGTGAACTCGCTGAGCAGCACGAAAGCCACGATCATCAGGATGGCGCCGATGATCGGCCCAAAGAAGAAGGTCGCGCCGCCCAGGAAGGTGAACAGCAGGTAGGCGCCCGAGCGCGCCGCGCCCACCACTTCGGCCGTGACGATCTCGAAGTTGACCGAATACAAGCCCCCGGAAACACCGGCAAAGAAGCCCGCGATGATGAAGGCGAACCAGCGCACGCGCTGCAGGTTGTAGCCGATGAACTGCACGCGCTCGGGGTTGTCGCGCACCGCGTTGAGCATGCGCCCGAGCGGGGTGCGCGTGAAGGCGAACATCGCGGCGGTGCACACGAAGGTGTAAAGCCCGATCAGGTAATAGACCTGGATCTGCGGGCCGAACGTGATGCCCGCCACCGCCTCGCCGACCACCCGGTTGCCCGACACGCCGGCCTCGCCGCCAAAGAACTCCGGGATCATCAGCGAGGCCGCGAACACCAGCTCGCCGATGCCGAGCGTGATCATGGCGAAAGGCGTGCCGGCCTTGCGTGTCGTCACGAAGCCGAGCAGCAACGCGAAGGACATGCCGGCCAGGCCACCGACCAGTGGGATCAGGCTCACGGGGATCGGCAATTGCCCGCCGGCCACCCTGTTGAGAGCGTGGATCGCGAGGTAGGAGCCCAGGCCGGTGTAGACCGCATGGCCGAAGCTCAGCATGCCGCCCTGCCCCAGCAGCATGTTGTAGGACAGGCAGGCAATGATGGCGATGCCCATCTGCGAAAGCATCGAGCGCGACAGGCCGCTGGTGAAGAGCATGGGTGCCGCAAGCAGCAGCAGCGCGAACAAGCCCCAGACGAGCCAGCGGCCGACGTTGTAGGGCTTGAAGTGATACACGTCCCCCTTGGCGCCGCGACGGGCCGGCTCGCGTTCTCGACGGGATTGCCGGCCGGTCTGCAGCGGCGAGGTGCTTTCGGCGCTTGCGACGCTGGCCTGGCCGGGCGAAAGCACGCTCACGTCTTCATCCTTCTCGCGTGCCGAGCAAGCCCCTGGGCCGGAAGATCAGGATCAGCACCAGGAACAGGTACGGCAGGATCGGCGCGACCTGCGAGATCGTGAGGCTGAAAAGGCTGTTGCCGGCCGTAGCGGGGCTGAGCGCGATGCCGAGTTGCGCGAAGGCGCTCGCCAGCGAGTAGTCCAGCGCGACGGCGAATGTCTGCACCACGCCGATGATCAGCGAGGCCAGGAAGGCACCCGAGAGCGAGCCCATGCCGCCGACCACCACCACGACGAAGATCACCGAGCCGACCGTGTAGGCCATCGCCGGTTCGGTGACGAAGGTCGAGCCGCCGATCACGCCGGCCAGGCCGGCCAGCCCGGCGCCGGCGCCGAACACCAGCATGAACACGCGCGGCACGTTGTGGCCGAGCGCTTCGACCATTTCCGGGTGCGTGAGCGCCGCCTGGATGACCAGGCCGATGCGCGTGCGCGTGAGCAGCAGCCAGAGGGCCAGCAGCATCATGAGTGCGACCAGCATCATGAAGCCGCGCGTGGCCGGAAACGGCGAGCAGATCACGCCGGCCGCGCTGCACAAGGCCGGCGCGGCCGCGCCCCACACCATCTGCAGGCCCTCGGTGGGGGAGCTCACCAGCGTGAAGGCCGGGCCCTGCAAAGCGGGCGGCGGCATGAAATCGACCGCGCCGCGGCCCCAGATCAGCGCCACCAGCTCGAGGATCACGTAGGAAATGCCGAACGTGACCAGCAACTCGGGCACATGGCCGAACTTGTGCACCTTGCGCAAGCAGGCCCGCTCGAACAGCGAGCCCAATGCAAACACCAGCAGCGGTGCGAAGACGAGCGCCGCCCAGAAGCCGACCAGTTGCGCCACCGTATAGGCGATGTAGGCGCCGAGCATGTAGAAGCTGGCGTGGGCGAAGTTCAGCACGCCCATCATGCTGAAGATCAGCGTCAGGCCCGAACTCAGCATGAACAGCAAGAGCCCGTAGCTCAAGCCGTTAAGCATGGAGATTGCGAAGAATTCCATTCGGGTCCGTGGGTGGAATGCACACGTGCGCGGCATGCACCCGCGGCATCAAAGGAAAGGGGCTCGATGCGGCGTCACCGATCGAGCCCCACCGACTCAGCAGCAGACGCCTTGTGCCTGTTCGAGCGTCACGCCGGCCCCGAGGAAGGGCGCTTCATCTGGCAACTCGTCGGCGTGCTCGACACGTACGGCGCGAAAGTTTCGACCGGTGCGAGCGTCATGCCGGTGTTTTCGGGGCTGTAGGGAAACTCGGCCGTGGCCTTTTGCCAGGTCGTCATGTAGAGCGTCTGCTGCAGCTGGTGGTCGGCGCGGCGCATCTCGACGTCGCCGTTGAAGCTCTTGAACTTCAGGCCTTCGAGCGCGGCGGCCACCTTGACCGGATCGGTGGACTTCGCCTTGGCGATCGACTGCGACAGCGCGTTGAAGATGTGGATCACGGAGCCGGTGTAGAAGTCGTCGTTGAACTTCTTCTTGTACTCGGCCTGCCACTCGCTCATCTGGCCGCCCATGTTGTAGTGGTTGTACGAGACCTGAAAGATCTTGCCCCCGAAGGACTTGCCGATTGCCGTGGGCGTGCCGGAAACACCGGTGTAGTAGGTGAAGAACTTGCCGTTGTAGCCGCCCTCATTGGCCGCCTTCATCAGCAGCGTGAGGTCGGAGCCCCAGTTGCCGGTGATGACGGTGTCGGCTCCGGTGGCCTTGATCTTGGCGATGTAGGGCGAGAAGTCGCGCACCTGGGCGAGTTGGTGGAGGTCTTCGCCGACGATCTGGATGTCGGGGCGCTTGCGCTTCAGGATCTCCTTGGCGAACTTGGCGACCTGATGGCCGTGCGTGTAGTTCTGGTTGAGCAGATAGACCTTCTTGACGTCGGGCAGGTCCTTGATGAAGGTGGTCATCGCCTCCATTTTCATGGACGTGTCGGCGTCGAAGCGGAAGTGCCAGTAGCTGCACTTGCTGTTGGTGAAGTCGGGGTCCACCGCCGAGTGGTTGAGATAGACGATCTCCTGGCCCGGATTGCGATCGTTGTGCTTGCCGACCGCATCGATCAGCGCAGCCGCCACCGAAGAGCCATCACCCTGGGTGATGTAGCGCACGCCCTGGTCGATGGCGGCCTTGAGTGCGGTCAGGCTCTCGGTCGGGCTCAGCTTGTTGTCGAAGGCGATGACTTCGTACTTGACCCCGGCAGGGTTGAGCTTCGGATCGTTGTTGAACTTGTCGGCAAAGAACTGGAAGCTGCGCACCTGGTTCTGGCCCACCGACGCCATCAGGCCCGACAGCGGGTCGATGAAGGCCAGCTTGACCGTCTCACCCTTTTGCGCAAGCGCCAGGCCGGCATTCAGGGCGAGGCCCGCGCCGACCACCAGATCGAACAAGCGCTTCCTGAATTGCATCACTGCCTCCTTGGCGGCCGTCGGCCGTGCTGATTCGTCCACCGTACGAGCGTAAGTCTCAAACTTACGCACCGGTTGAGGGACATCCCGACATGCACCTGTCGCCGACCGGACACGGTTCTCTTGGTTCACGCGCGAGGCCGTCAGGCCCCTGGCAGAACATGATCCCTGAATTGCTCGCGCAGCTTGAGCTTCTGTATCTTGCCGGTGGCCGTATGTGCAATTTCGGTCACGAAGACCACGTCGTCGGGAATCTGCCACTTGGCAATGCGGCCTTCGTAGTGGGCGAGCAGTTCCTCGCGCGTCACCTCGGCGCCGGGCTTCCTGATCACCACCAGCAGCGGCCGCTCGTCCCACTTGGCATGTGCCGCAGCAATCACGGCAGCCTCGTGAACGGCCGGATGCGCCATCGCAATGTTCTCCAGCTCGATCGAGCTGATCCATTCGCCGCCGGACTTGATGACGTCCTTGCTGCGGTCGGTGATGTGCATGTAGCCGTCTGCGTCGATCGCGGCCACATCGCCGGTCGGAAACCAGGCTTGTCCGTCTGCCTGCACCAGCGGCGAGGCGTCCTGCTTGAAGTACCGTTCGATCACCCACGGCCCGCGCACGACGAGGTCGCCCGAGGTTCTGCCGTCCCAGGGCTGGGTGCTGCCGTCGTCGCCGATCAGCGCCATGTCCACGCCGTAGACCACGCGGCCCTGGTTTTCCAGCAGGCGGCGCTGCTCCGCTGACGGCTTGTCGACATGCTTGGCTTTCAGCCGCGCCAGCGTGCCCACCGGCGACATCTCGGTCATGCCCCAGGCGTGGATCACGCTGACGCCGAACTCTTCTTGCAGCGTGCGGATCATGGCCGGCGGGCAGGCCGAGCCGCCGATCACCGTGCGCTTGAAGCTGCTGAACTTCAGGCCGTTCAGCTTCACGTAGGCCAGCAGGCCGAGCCACACGGTCGGCACGCCGGCGCTGAAAGTGACCTGCTCGCTTTCGAACAGTTCGTAGAGCGATTTGCCGTCCATGTGCGGGCCGGGAAAGACCAGCCGGCAGCCGACCAGCGGCGCGGCGTACGGCAGCCCCCAGGCGTTGACGTGAAACATCGGCACGACCGGCAGGATGGTGTCGGTCGCCGAGTTGCCCATGCTGTCGGGCAGCGAGACGGCATAAGCGTGCAGGATGCTCGAGCGATGGCTGTAGACGGCACCCTTCGGATGGCCGGTGGTGCCCGAGGTGTAGCAAATGCTCGACGCGGTGTTCTCGTCGAATTCCGGCCAGGCGTAGTCGCCGTTCTCGGCATCGACCAGCTCTTCGTAGCAAAGCAGGTTCGAGATGCCGGTCTGCACCGGCATGTGGGCACGATCGGTCATCGCGATGTAGTGCCTGATCTGCGGCAGCGAAGGCGCGAGCTTTTCCACCAGCGGCAAAAAGGTGAGTTCGAAGCACAGCACGCGGTCTTCTGCGTCGTTGGCGATCCACGCGATCTGCTCCGGGAAGAGCCGCGGATTGATGGTGTGGCACACGAGTCCGGAGCCCGAGCTGGCGTAGTAGATCTCCAGATGCCGGTAGCCGTTCCAAGCCAGCGTGCCGATGCGGTCGCTGTCGGTGCAGCCGAGCCGCGCGAAGGCCTGCGCGAGCTTTCTCGAACGCAGTTCGCACTCGGCGTAGGAGGTTCGGTGCAGGTCGCCCTCGACCCGTTTCGAGACGATCTCGGTGTCGCCGTGGTGGCGGGCGGCATGCACGATCACCGAAGAGATCAGCAGCGGCATCTGCATCATCTGGCCCATCAGGCGTGCCATGGTTCGCGTCTCCGGCAATGAAAGTGATTGCGAATCATAGGAAGCCCCCCAGGGGTCGGCCGCGGGTTAGCCCTAGCGGTCGAACGGGCCGGGGCGCATCTATAGACTGCCCTGCATGACAGCACTGCACTTCCCGCTCGACCTGCAAGAAGACGTGCCCGCGCCGCCGCTGCGCTGGCTCAACCGCTACGCCCGTCTCGGCCCGTCCTTTTCCTCCCTGTTGCCGGCCCAGGCCGTGCCCCAGCCGCATTGGGTGGCGCGCAGCGACGATCTGGCTGCCGAGTTGGGTTGGCCCGATGACTGGGCGGAGCGCTCCGACTGGCGCGCGCTCCAGGTGCTGGCGGGAGCCACGCCCTGGCACGGCGCCGAGCCGTTGGCCAGCGTCTACAGCGGCCACCAGTTCGGCGTGTGGGCGGGGCAGTTGGGCGATGGCCGGGCGCTGCTGCTCGGCGAGATCGATACGCCCGCCGGCCCGATGGAGCTGCAGCTCAAGGGCAGCGGCATGACGCCCTACTCCCGCATGGGCGACGGCCGTGCCGTGCTGCGCTCGTCGATCCGAGAGTTCCTGTGTTCGGAGGCAATGCACCACCTCGGCATTCCCACCACCCGCGCGCTGGCCGTCGTCGGATCGAAGTTGCCGGTGCGGCGAGAAACGATCGAGACCGCGGCGGTGGTGATGCGAGTGGCGCCGAGCTTCCTGCGCTTCGGTCACTTCGAGCATTTCGCCCATCACGACCAGCCGGCGTCGCTGCGTGTACTGGCCGACTACGCGATCGAACGCTACTACCCCGACTGTGCCGATGCCCCCAACGCCTATGCCGCTCTGCTCGAGGCGGTGGCGCGCCGCACTGCGACGCTCATCGCCGATTGGCAGGCCGTCGGCTTTTGCCACGGTGTGATGAACACCGACAACATGTCGCTGCTCGGCCTGACCATCGACTACGGGCCCTTCGGTTTTCTCGACGGCTTCGACCCGGGCCACATCTGCAACCACTCCGATCACCAGGGCCGCTACGCCTATGCGCGCCAGCCGGGCGTCGCCTTGTGGAACCTGCACGCGCTGGCGCAGGCCTTGCTGCCGCTGATCGCGCAAGGTGAAGAGGTCAGCGAAGCCACCGGAGAACTGGCGCTCGAAGCCATCGAGCCCTACCGCAGCGGTTTTGCCGAAGCCCTGCAGTCGCGCATGCGCGCCAAGCTCGGCTTTGCCACGGTGGACGATGGCGACCCGGCGCTGATCGACGACTGGCTCAAGCTGCTCGCTGCCGAGCGCACCGACTTCACCATTGCCTGGCGCCGGCTGGCCGGCTACACCGAGGCCGACCCGAGCCCCGTGCGCGACCTCTTCCTCGACCGCGCCGCCTTCGACGCCTGGGCCGTGCGCTATGCCGTGCGCCTCAGGGCCGAGGCCAGCGTCGACGCCGAACGCGCTCAGCGCATGAACCGCGTCAACCCGAAGTTCGTGCTGCGCAACCACCTGTGCGAGAACGCGATTCGCGCGGCCCAAGGCGGCGACTTCGAAGAGACGGCGCGGCTGCTGAAAGTTCTGCAGCGCCCCTTCGATGAACAGCCCGAGCACGCGGCCGATGCCGACTTCCCGCCCGACTGGGCGCAAACCCTGGAGGTTTCCTGTTCATCATGAGTTCTTCAGACCGAAGCAAAGACGACAAGCCCCGCAAGGTCGAAAAGACCGAAGCCGAGTGGCGCGCCCAGCTCGACCCCATGCAATACGAGGTGACCCGCAACGCCGCCACCGAGCGGGCCTTCACCGGCAAGTACGCCGATCACTCGGAAGAAGGCGTCTATCACTGCGTGGCGTGCGGCGCGCCGCTCTTCGCCTCGGACACCAAGTTCGACGCCGGCTGCGGCTGGCCGAGTTACTTCCAGCCGCTGCGCGGCGAGATCATCGAGCGCGTGGTCGACAAGACCCACGGCATGGTCCGGGTCGAGGTGCGCTGCCAGGACTGCGGCTCGCACCTCGGCCACGTGTTCGAGGACGGCCCGGCGCCGACCGGCGAGCGCTACTGCATCAACTCCGCCTCGCTCGATTTCAAGCCGAAGGGCTGAAAGCGCGACCCGGGGCTGCGGCAGAGGACAATCCCGGCTTCACCGACGCCCGGCCTGCGAGCCCTCTTGCCCGATGAAACTGCTGTTCGACATCTTCCCCATCGTCCTGTTCTTCCTGGTCTTCAAGCTCGCGGAAGGCCAGCCGGATGCCGCCGCGGCGTTCGCCACCGAGCATTTCGGCATGCTCGTGGCAGGCAGCGTGATCAGCGCCAAGCTGGCGCCCGTGCTGCTGGCCACCCTGGTCGTCATCGTCGCCACCTTCGTGCAGATCGGCTGGCTGATGGCACGGCGCAAGAAGATCGAGACGATGCTGTGGGTCAGCCTGGGCCTCGTCACGGTGCTCGGCGGCGCGACCATCTGGTTTCAGAACGAAACCTTCATCAAGTGGAAGCCGAGCGTCCTTTATTGGGTGATGGGCACGGCCTTCTGGCTGAGCCAGGCGCTGTGGCGCAAGAACCTGCTGCAGGCGCTGATGGGCGGCCAGCTCGAGTTGCCGCCCGCGGTGTGGCGCAACCTCAACTTCATGTGGATCGGCTTTTTTGCCTTCATGGGCCTGCTCAATCTGTATGTGGCCTACAGCTTCTCGACCGACACCTGGGTGAACTTCAAGCTGTTCGGCGGCGTCGGCCTGATGCTCCTGTTCACGCTGGCGCAGGGCCTGTACATGAGCCGTCATGTGAAGGCTGAAGATGAGTGACGTGCCGCATGGCACCTGCGCGCCGGCTTCTTCGCCGCCGGATTTCGCGCCGAGCGCGGCCGAGGTCGAGGCCGCGATACGCGGCGCGCTCTCGCCGCTCATGCTGGAAGTGCACGACGACAGCCACCTCCATGCCGGCCATGCCGGTGCCCGCGAAGGCCGCCATTTTCGCGTTCATGTCGTCAGTGGGCGCTTCGAAAACCTCTCGAGGCCGGCGCGACATCGCCTTGTGTATGATGCCGTCGCCTTGTGGATGCCCCGCGGCATTCACGCCTTGGCGCTGACCACGCTCTCGCCTGCAGAAGCGGCCGGCCCCGGCGCCTGAAAGAGCCTGTTTTGCGAGCCCGAGGCCTGTCGCGCCTGTTCGGAGATCGGCCTTCCATTCGGCCGCCGTCCGCCCACCCCCCCAATTAACACCGAGGTAGTTCATCGCATGAAACCGTCCATTCTTGCTGCCCGCCTTGCTTCGATCGGCCTGGCCGCCGCCCTCTTGGTTCCGACGCTTGCAGCGGCGCAGAACATCGCCACCGTCAACGGCAAGCCGGTGCCCAAGGCGCGCGCCGACGCGCTGATGACGCAGGTGGTCCAGCAGGCCATGAGCCAGGGCCAGCAGGTGCCGCCCGACATGGACCGCCAGATCAAGGACGAAGTGGTGCTGCGCGAGATCTTCGTGCAGGAAGCCGAAAAGCGCGGCCTGCCGGCCAGCGAGAGCTACCAGCAGCAGATGGAGAACGCGCGCCAGAGCCTGCTGATCCGCGAGCTGTTCACCGACTATCAGAAGAACAACCCGGTCAGCGACGCCGACATCCAGGCCGAATACGACAAGTTCAAGGCCCAGGCCAGCGGCAAGGAATACCGCACCCGCCACATCCTGGTCGACAAGGAATCCGACGCCAAGGCGCTGATCAAGCGCATCAAGGGCGGCGCCAAGTTCGAGGACGTGGCCAAGAAGTCGAGCAAGGACACCGGCTCGGCGACCAACGGCGGCGACCTCGACTGGGCCCCGGCCGCCAACTACGTGCCAGAGTTCTCCGAGGCCATGGTGAAGCTCAAAAAGGGCGAAATGACCGCGCAGCCGGTGAAGAGCCAGTTCGGCTGGCACATCCTCAAGCTCGAGGACGTGCGCGAGGCGCAGGTGCCGCCGCTGGAAGAACTCAAGCCGCAGATCCAGCAGCGTCTGGGGCAGCAGAAGCTGATCGCCTTCCGCGATGAACTGAAAAACAAGGCCAAGACCGACTACAAGTTCGAGGAAGCACCGGCGCCGGCGCCGTCCGGCGCTCAGCCCCGCTGAAGCAAAGCGCTCGCTGCTGACAAAAAAGCGCCCTGCCGGGCGCTTTTTTCATGGGCGCGGCCCACCTCAAGCCAGAGCCTGCCAAGCCAGCAACGCACCGATCAGCACCGGCTGGTGGAGCATGTAGAAGAGAAGGCTCCAGCGACCGAGCACGGCCAGCAGCTGCAGCCCCGTCGCCAGATCGCCGCCGAGCCACGCTGGCCGCCGAGGCAACAGCCAGAGCCCGGCCGCCACGCCCCACCACATCACCCCCAGCCACGGCAGGAGCGGCACCCAGTCTTCGGTGAAAGGCTTTCGTGTCACCAAGCCGACCCAGTTGGTCAGGCGCGTGTCGAAGAAGGGATGCTGCACGAACTGCGGCAGCAGGATGGCAACCAGCCCGAGCGGCCACAACAAGCGGCCCCAGCCGGCACTCAGGCGGCACACGATGAGCATGAGCGCGATGCCGTGCAGTACGCCGAAGCTGATCCAGGTTCTCGGGAACATGAGCGCGCTGCCGGCACTGACGAGGAGGGCAAAAGTCGCCACCTGCGCCCAGCGCCGCCAGAACCGGCGCCAACTCTGACCCTGCGCGACCGCGACCGCCTGGCCGAGGCCGGCGCAGAACAGGAACAGGCTGACGATTGCGGTGCGTTGCGAAGTCCAGAAGGGGTCGCGGTAGAAGTCGGCGTCGATCAGGCGAAAGTGCGCAAGATCGAAGCCGAAGTGGAACAGCGCCATCCAGACGATGGCGAAGCCGCGCAGCGCGTCGAGGCGGTCGTAGCGGCTGGCCGGTGAGGCGTCGAGAGCGGCTCTCGCCGACGCCGAGCCTGCCGTTGCCCGGCGTCGAGTGCTCGACCTGTCGCCTTGGCGATTGCGCAAGTCCACTGGCGATCAGCCGACCCACTTGCGCGCGTTGGCGAACATGCGCATCCACGGGCTGGATGCACTCGCGTCGCCGCTCGTCCAACTCATCTGCACGTTGCGGAACACCCGCTCCGCATGCGGCATCAGCACGGTAAAGCGGCCGTCGTCGGTGGTCACCGACGTGAGCCCCTCGGCGCTGCCGCCGGGATTGGCGGGGTAGGCCTCCGTCGGCCGGCCGGTGTGGTCGACGAAGCGCAGTGCGCGATGCACCGCCACGGCGTCGCCGCGCTGCGAGAAGTCAGCGTGACCTTCGCCGTGCGCCACCGCCGCAGGCAGCCGGCTGCCGGCCATGCCGGTGAAGAAGATCGACGGCGATTCGAGCACTTCGACCATCGACAGCC
>NZ_JACDCU010000415.1 GCF_013817365.1 Methylibium sp.
AAAGAGCGCCTGGCTTACTTGCGCTGGCTCGGCGCGATGAGCGAGCGCCTGCGCCGACGCAAGCCCGATCGGCTGGCGCGCATCGAGTTTCTCGAAACGCTCTGGTACGAGAGCCGGCGCGCGGGGGTGGACCCGGCATTGGTGCTCGGGCTGGTCCAGGTCGAAAGCGGTTTTCGCAAGTACGCGGTGTCAGTCGCCGGCGCGCGCGGCTACATGCAGGTGATGCCGTTCTGGCTGCGCGTCATCGGCGGTGGCGGCGACGACGTCGGTCGCTTGTTTCACCTGCAGACCAATCTGCGCTTCGGGTGCGTGATCCTTCGTCACTACCTCGACAGAGAGCGCGGCGATCTGTTCATGGCGCTGGGCCGCTACAACGGAAGCCGCGGCCGGGCCCCCTATCCGCAGCTGGTGTTCGATGCTCGGCGGCGCTGGGAATACGAGGTCGGCTGAGGTGCGGCGCGCCGGTTGAGTTACGTGCGGCTACTGGCGAATCGAGGAGCGCCTAAAGCCCCGTCCACGCCCTGGGCTGCGCGCCGTCGATTCCGATCAACGCGAGCACACGCTCGACCGTGTCCGCCACCAGCTCTGCCACCGAGGCCGGCCGGTGATAGAAGGCCGGCAGCGGCGGGAAAACCACGGCGCCCATTTCGGTGACGGCGGTCATGTTGCGCAGATGGGCCAGATTGAATGGCGTCTCGCGGACCATGAGCACCAGCCGGCGGCGTTCCTTGAGCGTCACGTCGGCCGCGCGCGTCAGCAGGTTGTCACCGTAGCCGTGCGCAATGGCGGCCAACGTTTTCATGGAACACGGCGCCACCACCATGGCCGCTGTCGCAAAGCTGCCGCTCGCGACGCAGGCGCCTACGTCGGCCGGGTTGTGCGCGTGGTCGGCCAGTGCTTCAAGCGTTTTGCGGTCCAGGCCGAGCTCATGATGAACGTTGAGCACCCCGGCCGGGGTGACGATCACGTGGGTTTCGGCGCCGAGCTCGCGCGCACGCTCCAGCAGCCGCAATCCGTAAACCGCGCCGGTCGCGCCGGTGATGCCGACAACCAGGCGGGGGCCGCTCATGGTCGGAACGCGCGCAACCTCAGGCTGCCTTTTTCACTCTTGCACGAGGACAGGTGCCAGCGCACTGCGCCGTGTGCCGGTGCTCGGGAGGCTAAGGCGAGACTCAAGCGCTGAACAGGGACTTGAGTTCGCCGGCCTGGTGCATCTCCATCATGATGTCGGAGCCGCCGACGAATTCGCCGTTGACGTAGAGCTGGGGGATCGTCGGCCAGTTGGCGTAGTCCTTGATGCCCTGGCGGATCGCTTCGTCCTCGAGCACGTTCACGGTCGCAAGATCGGACACGCCGTTGGCCTTGAGAATCTGGATCGCGCGGCCAGAAAAGCCGCACATCGGGAACTGGGCCGTGCCTTTCATGAACAGCACCACGCGATGGCCCTTCACCAGCTGATCGATGCGTTGCTGAACGTCGGTGGAAATCGGGGTCATGGTCGGCTCGCGGAAGAAAAAATTGGATTGCGAAGCTTATACGGCAAAGCCGCCGCCGCACGCCGAGCCGCACAAAGCCCCACCCGTTCTCGCTCAGAATGAATACGACAGACCGAGCTGGAGCAGCGGGCTGATCTCGAGCCCGCGCACCGTGTCGGCAATGGTTTGCTGGCCCAGGCGCACGGCCGAGCGCGGCTGCAAGGCCATCACGCCGACGTCGGCGCTGAAGCCCCAGCCGCCGCCGCTGCCCTTGAGCCACTGCAACCCGGTGTAGCCGACTCCAAGATAGGGCGCCGAATGTGTCGAGGAGTCGTCGCCGTCGAGCGCAGCGAGCGGTGCCGACAGGCTGAAGCTGCGGCGTTCGGCGCTGAAGCCGCTGCCCAGCCCGGAAAGGCTGGCCGGCAGGATGGATCCGTGACCTGCCTGGCGCACACCGACGATCAAGCCGCCGCTGGCTCGGAAGCCGCCGCTGTACGGGCTGGTCGGCGCCAAGCCTTGTTGCGTGAAGTAGTAGTCGCCGAGGAGGCTCAGGCTTTGCATCGAGCGGGCGCTGCTGTCGAAGCCCGACTCGTAGCTCCCGCCGGAAACATCGCTGCGGCTGGACGTGACTGCCAAGCGGCCCTGCCAACGGGGCCATGCCGCCTGCCCTGTGCGCAGCCCCTGCCCGGTGGCCGCCGACAAATCTGCCCGCTCGGCTGATTGGACCGGTGCAGCTGCGCCGAGTCCCGCCGAGGTGATCGCAGCCAGCACAACAGCAGCGGAGTACCGAGCAGACAAGCGGCGCAGCAGCGAGCGGAACAGGCAGCGGTGCAGTGACATGACGAGCTCCTCTTGGCAAACCGAAGCGGCCGGACCGACGGACGGGAGCGGCGCCTCCATGGAAGCCATGCTAGCTCGCGCGCCGCGGGCTAGCAGCGCGCCGGACCACGCTGAATGGCCAAATTCGACCGGCACCGCCCGCTTCCGCATGAATGGGGGGGTGTGCCGGGCCGGCGGGCGATGCGCTGGCGCAACGGAAGCTGCCGCCTGGCGCCTTCGAGCCGGCGCGGCGCTCTCAGAAGCGCAGGCTTGTCCGCCCGATCTGGCCCACTCGCAGCGCGCGCTCGATGCCTTCAACGATGACGGCGTTCATGCCGAGCGTGACCGCGCCGCCCACCCGCGGGTCGCTGCGGTAGGTGGCCAGCGTGTCCCCGGGTTCGGTGCCCGGCTCGCCGGTCTGCGGGTCGACGTTGGGAATCGGGCAGCGCGTGCAGGGCTTGACCAGCTTCAGCCGCACGGCGCCTTCGGGCGTGTCGAAGGTGATCTCGTCGAGGAAGTCCTCGCCATGCGCGTCCAGCCCGGTCAGCACGACATTCGGGCGGAATCGCTGCATCGTCACCGGGGCCACATCGCGGTAGGCCAGGCGCTCGTTGAGCGCATCGAGAGAGGCCTGCGAAAGCACGAGGAGCGGAAATTCATCGCTGAACGCGGCTTCGGCCTCGATCGCACCGGTCCAGGCGCGGCTGGCCAGACGCTTTTGTTCGGGGTCGAAGCGCACCAGCCGCAGCGGCTGACGCAGGAAGTCGCTGAACCATTGGGCCGCGAGCGCGCCCATGTCGTAGGCGGCGACGTCGTCGTTCCAGATTCTCACGCGCACCGCGGCATCGACCGTATCGAGTGCGAGGTGCAGCGCCAGCATGCCGGGCGCGCGCAGCACCAGTTCGCTGTGCCGCAGATCGCAGTGCACGAGTGCCAGCCGGGGCAGTTCGCGCTGGCTGACGGACTCGCCCTGGTCGTCGACCAGCATCCAGGCGCGGTCGAATTCCAGGCCGGTCTCGATCAGCAGCACTTCGTCGAGGTCGACGCCGGCGCAGGATTTGACCGGGTACACGTGCAGTCCCGCAATCGTCACGTTCGATTCACTCATGCGCGAGATTATCGAGGCGCCGGCGCCGCATCCTGCACCTGGGCGTGGTCAGCCCAGTCGTTTCGCGGGCTTCGCCGAGCGAGGCTGCGGGAGGCGGCGCGCAAGGCCGGCCGCGATTCAGGCGTGCGAATCGCACCGTTCAGCGACCGAACAA
>NZ_JACDCU010000416.1 GCF_013817365.1 Methylibium sp.
TCAGCACGGCCGAGGTCAAGGTGCAGATCGTGCACGCGGCGGTGGGCGGCATCAGCGAGAGCGACGTCAACCTCGCCATCGCGTCCAAGGCGGTGATCATCGGCTTCAACGTGCGGGCCGATGCCGGCGCGCGCAAGCTGGCCGAGAACAACGCGGTCGACCTGCGCTACTACAACATCATTTACGACGCGGTCGACGAGATCAAGTCGGCAATGACGGGCATGCTCGCCCCGGAACAGCGCGAGGAAGTCATCGGTACGGCCGAAATCCGCACGGTGTTCGTGGCCAGCAAGATCGGCACGGTGGCCGGCTCCATGGTCACTGCCGGGGTGGTCCGCCGCGGTGCACGCTTCCGCCTGCTGCGCGAGAACGTCGTCATCTACACCGGCGAGGTCGATTCGGTGAAGCGCATGAAGGACGACGTGCGCGAAGTGGCGAGCGGCTTCGAGTGCGGCATCAAGCTGAAGAACTACAACGACATCAAAGAGGGCGATCAGTTGGAGTTCTTCGAGGTCAAGGAAGTCGCCCGAACGCTGTAAGGCGGTCCTTGCTCTTCGCCGAACAAGCCCCGCCCCCTGAAAAGTGGGCGGGGCTTGGTTTTGGGGCGGGCCGACGAACGGGAACACACCATGAAGCACAAGCGAGCCATCCCCAACCGCAGCTTTCGCGTCGCGGACCAGATCCAGCGTGATGTGGCGGTGCTGATCCGCGACTTGAAAGATCCGCGCATAGGCATGGTCACCATCAACGCCGTCGAGGTCACGCCCGACTATGCCCATGCGAAAGTCTTCTTCTCGGTACTGATCGGCGATGCCGAGGAATGCGCCACGGCACTCAACGAGGCGGCCGGCTACCTGCGCAACGGTCTTTTCAAGCGGTTGCAGATCCACACCGTGCCGACGCTGCATTTCCATTTCGACCGCACTACCGAGCGAGCGGCCGACCTCAGCGCGCTGATCAACCGGGCCAACGCCGACCGCGCGAAAGACGCGGACGAGCCGCCGCTGCCGGCAGCCAAGGACGACTGAGTGGATCCAACCCAGGTCGTCCAGTCCGTGCGCCGCGCCGCGCCGCGCGCTGCACCGAAGGCCCCGCGAGTGCCGCGCCGGGCGCTGCACGGCGTGCTGCTGCTCGACAAGCCGCTGGGCTGGTCGAGCAACGATGCGCTGCAAAAGGTCAAGGGCATGCTGCGCGCCGAGAAAGGCGGTCATACCGGCACGCTCGACCCGCTGGCGAGCGGCTTGTTGCCGCTGTGCTTCGGCGCGGCTACGAAGTTTTCGCAGGCCAGCCTGGAGGCCGACAAGACTTACCGCGCCACCCTGCAACTCGGCGTGACCCGTGCCGGCGGTGACCGCGAGGGCGCGGTACTGGAGACACGCCCCATCGGCTTCGACGAGGCGGCGTTGCACGGGGCTTGCGCGGCGCTCACCGGCGAAATCGATCAGCTGCCGCCGATGCACTCGGCTCTCAAGCACGAAGGCCGCGCGCTCTACGAATACGCTCGCGCCGGTGTGGAGATCGAGCGCACGGCCCGTCGAGTCAGTATTTATCGGCTCGACATCCTGCACTGGCAGCATGACATGCTGGAGATCGAAGTGCGCGTCAGCAAGGGCACGTACATCCGCAGCCTGGCCGAGGATCTCGGCCGGCTGCTCGGTTGCGGTGCCCACCTCGCCGCGTTGCGCCGAACGGCTAGCGGGCCGCTCCGGGTGGCCGGTGCGATCACGATCGACGGCCTGGCTGCACTGAGCGATGCCGAGCGCGAAGCCCGATTGCTACATCCGGATGTACTGCTCGCGGGCTGGCCGGCGGTGCGGCTGGCGGTAGACGACGCAGGGCGCTTTCTTTCCGGCCTGCGCCGCCGGGTCGATGAGATCGATTGCGCCGCCGTGCGCGTTTACGGACCCTCACCGCAAGCGGGATCCCCGTCCACGGAGGCCGACACGCGGACGAGTGCCTTTCTCGGCATTGCCCACGTCAAGGCCGGCGAACTGATCCCGGGGCGGCTGTTGAGCCCACCCGAAGTACAGGCCCTGCTGCAGATCCCCGCCGCGCAGGCCGAACCGAATAAATTCAAGCAAGTGAGCACGACATGACCACCAGTGACAACGCCCGACAGATCCGCAACATCGCCATCATCGCCCACGTCGACCACGGCAAGACGACCCTGGTCGATCAGTTGCTGCGCCAGAGCGGCACCTTCCGAGAGAACGAAAAGGTTGCCGAGCGCGTGATGGACAGCAACGACATCGAGAAGGAACGCGGCATCACCATCCTCTCGAAGAACTGCGCGGTCGAGTGGAAGGGCACTCACATCAACATCGTCGACACCCCCGGCCACGCCGACTTCGGCGGCGAGGTCGAGCGCGTGCTGTCGATGGTCGACAGCGTGCTGCTGCTGGTCGACGCGGTCGAGGGCCCGATGCCGCAGACCCGGTTCGTCACGAAAAAGGCGCTGGCGCTTGGTCTGAAACCCATCGTCGTGGTCAACAAGGTCGACCGCAACGGCGCGCGTCCCGACTACGTCATCAACGCCACGTTCGATCTGTTCGACAAGCTGCATGCCACCGAAGAGCAGCTCGACTTCCCGGTCATCTACGCCTCGGGCCTGAACGGCTGGGCGACGCTGACGCCGGGTGAGGTCGGAGCCGACCTGGCGCCGCTGTTCGACGCGGTGCTGCAGCATGTGCCGCCGCACGAGGGCGATCCGGAGGGGCCGCTGCAGCTGCAGATCTGCTCGCTCGACTACTCCACCTTCGTCGGGCGCATCGGCATCGGCCGCATCAACCAGGGCACCTTGAAGCCGATGCAGGACGTGTCGGTGTTCTCCGGCGAGGACAGCATTCCCTTCAAGGCGCGAGTCAACCAGGTGCTCAAGTTCGAGGGACTGGAGCGCATTCAGGCGAGCGTTGCCGGCCCCGGCGACATCGTGCTGATCAACGGCATCGAGGACATCGGCATCGGCGTCACGCTGACCGACATCGACGACCCGCAACCGTTGCCCATGCTCGAGGTGGACGAGCCGACGCTGACCATGAACTTCTGCGTCAACAATTCGCCGCTTGCAGGCCGCGAAGGCAAGTTCGTGACCAGCCGTCAGATCCGAGACCGGCTCGACCGCGAGCTGCAAAGCAACGTGGCGCTGCGCGTGAAGGACACCGACGAGGACGGCATCTTCGAGGTCTCGGGGCGCGGTGAACTGCACCTGACCATCCTGCTCGAGAACATGCGCCGCGAGGGCTATGAGCTGGCCGTCTCGAAGCCGCGCGTGGTGTTCCACGAGGAAGGCGGCGAACGCCACGAGCCGATGGAACTGGTCACCGCCGACATCGAAGAGCAGCACCAGGGCGGCGTGATGCAGGCGCTGGGCCTGCGCAAGGCCGACCTGGTGAACATGGAATCCGACAGCATGGGCCGCGTGCGGCTTGAATACCGCATCCCGGCGCGCGGGCTGATCGGCTTTTCGAATGAGTTCATGAACCTCACGCGCGGCACCGGCCTCATCAGCAACATCTTCGACGGCTACGAGGCCTACAAGGGCGAGCTCGAAGGCC
>NZ_JACDCU010000417.1 GCF_013817365.1 Methylibium sp.
AGCCAAGCCAGGCCACCGGCGCCGGCGCCGGTGGCCGCCGAGCCGAGCTTGCGGCCGAGCCGGCCGGTCAGCATCGCACCGACGACCGGCACGGCCAGCAGGAAGAACAGCGCCATGTCCTGCCACTGCGCGCCCGGCTGCGCTTGTGCGCCGCGCGGCTCGGGTGCGGGGAGCGCTTCACCGCGAATGCGGGCGGCCAGCGCATCGACGGCCGCGCTCAGGCCGCCGGCGTAGTCGTTCGCGCGAAAGGCGGGCGTGAGATAGCGGTCGATGATCTGCTTGGCGGCCAAGTCGGGCACCGCGCCTTCCAGCGCCTTGGCCGGCGCAATGCGCAGCCGGCGTTCGTCTTTCGCCACGACGATCAGCAGCCCGTCGCCCACGTCGGCGCGGCCGATCTGCCAGGCGTCACCGACGCGCTGGGTGTAGTCGGCGATGTCCTCCGGCGCGGTGGCCGCCACCATCAGGATCACCAACTGCGAGCCGACCTCTTGCTCGAAGGCGGCGAGCTTGGCGTCCAGCGCGGCGGTCTGCTCCGCGCTCAGCGTGCCGGTCTGATCGATCACCCGCGCCGTGAGCTCGGGCACCGGCACCAGTTCCTGGGCCCGCGCCATCGTGGCGACGAGCGCCAGAGCCAGCGTGAGGGCCAGCAACAGCGCCATCGGCAGCGCCTGCCAGCCGGCGCGCGAGCGGCGCGGCCGGTGCGGTAGCGAGGCGCCGGGCAGCGCCGGCCGGAGTCGCCAATCGCGCATCAAATCTGGCCCGGTGAGCGACGGCACACGGCGCGCTGTCGGCTCATCGCGAAGCTGGCGGTGCTGCAGGCGGTGCGCCGCCCGGCGCGGCCGGCTTGCCGAAGTCGAAATTCACCGCAGGCGGTTGTGAAATCTCGGCCTCGTTCTGCACGGTGAAGTTGGGCTTGGGGTCGTAGCCGAACACCATCGCGGTCAGGTTGTTCGGAAAGCTGCGCGCCAGCACGTTGAACTCCTGCACCGCCTTGATGTAGCGGTTACGCGCCACGGTGATGCGGTTCTCGGTGCCCTCGAGCTGCACGCGCAGGTCCTGGAAGCCCTGGTTGGCCTTGAGGTTCGGGTAGTTCTCCACCACCGCCAGCAACCGGCTCAAGGCGCTCGACACCTCGCCCTGCGCGGCCTGGAAGCGCTGGAACGCGGCCGGGTCGTTCACGAGTTCCGGTGTGGCCTGGATGCTGGTGGCGCGCGAACGCGCCTCGACCACGCGGGTGAGCGTTTCCTGCTCGAAGTTCGCCTCGCCCTTGACGGTGGCGACGATGTTCGGAATGAGGTCGGCGCGTCGCTGGTACTGGTTGAGCACCTCCGACCACGCGGCATTGGTCTGCTCGTCCAGGCGCTGGAAGTCGTTGTAGCCGCAGCCGCCGAGCGCAAGGCTCGCAAAGACGGCAAAAGCGGCGAGAGCGTGTCGGAGCATGGCAGTCCTTTGGGAGGGCAGAGGCTGCGGCGCGCGGGCGGGCGGCCGCAGAGGTGAGCAAGGGCGACGCGGGCCTGCGGCGCGCTGGCTATCCTAACCAGTGTGAAACCCGCCAACGGCCTCGATGTCGCCACTGCGTTGCAGGGCGCACCGACCGCGCTGCGTCCCGGCGGCGCGGCGGCCACGCCGCAGCAGCTTCTGATCGCCGGGGTGCCGCCGATAATCTCGCGATGACCCGCCCCGCCGTCCCTCTTGCACCGCATGTCGCCGACGAGCCTCGCCTGCCGAAGCTCGCCAACGACCGTTTTCTGCGCGCCTGCCTGCGCCTGCCGACCGACTGCACGCCGGTTTGGCTGATGCGCCAGGCCGGCCGCTACTTGCCCGAGTACCGCGCCACGCGCGGGCGCGCCGGCAGCTTCATGGGCCTCGCGACGAACCCCGACTATGCGACCGAAGTGACCTTGCAGCCGCTGCAGCGCTATCCGCTCGACGCGGCGATCCTGTTCTCCGACATCCTCACGGTGCCCGACGCCATGGGGCTGGGGCTGAGCTTCGCGGAGGGCGAGGGCCCGCGCTTTGCGCATCCGCTGCGCACCGAAGCCGATGTGGCGCGCCTCGCGGTGCCCGACATGGCCAAGCTGCGCTACGTGTTCGACGCCGTCGCCTCGATCCGCCGCGCGCTCTCGCAGGACGTGGCCGGCGAGACGACGGGCCGGGTCCCGCTGATCGGCTTTTCCGGCAGCCCGTGGACGCTGGCCTGCTATATGGTCGAAGGCGCCGGCAGCAGCGACTACCGGCTCATCAAGACCATGCTCTACCGCCGCCCGGATCTGCTGCACCGCATCCTGGAGATCAACGCCAATGCGGTCGCCGCCTACCTGAACGCCCAGATCGAGGCCGGCGCGCAGGCGGTGATGGTCTTCGACAGCTGGGGCGGCGTGCTCGCCGACGACGCCTTCCGGCGTTTCAGCCTGGCCTACACCGAACGCGTGCTCGGCCAGTTGAAGCGTGAGCACGACGGCTTGCGGGTGCCGCACATCGTCTTCACCAAGGGCGGCGGGCTGTGGTTGGAGGCGATCGCCGCGAGCGGCTGCGACGTGGTCGGCCTCGACTGGACTGTGAACCTCGGCCAGGCGCGAGCGCGCATCGGCGAGCGGGTGGCGCTGCAGGGCAACCTCGACCCGAACGTGCTGTTCGCCGAGCCGGAGCAGATTCGCGCCGAGGTGGCGCGCACGCTCGACAGCTACGGCTCGCCGTCGGCGGGCAGCGGCCACGTTTTCAATCTCGGCCACGGGATCAGCCAGCACACGCCGCCGCAAAGCGTGAGCGTGCTGGTCGAGGCGGTTCACGAGCATTCGCACACGCAGCGCCGATCTTGAAGCCGGGCGGGTCAGCCCGATCGAATTCGGGGTTTGCCCTGTTCCGCTGGATTGGCGCTTGACTTATCCCCAAAAACGACTCATGGCTCTACGAAGCGCGAAGCTGTTGCGGCGCAGCACCCGATTGGCAAGCATCGCTGCTAAGTCGTTGATTTATATAGGCACGTCGCACTGCCTCAAAATGCCTCAGTCCGTCCACAGGCCAATAAAGACGGGCATTTAGCCGCCGTTTTCGCAGGTTTCCCACAAAGTTTTCCACAGGCTGAGTGGATAGTTCGCAAAGCCTAGATGAATCAACAACTTGGGTCGGTTCTCTGACGATCGTTCGAGGTTTCGTGGCCAAGTCGACTCTTCTTCAATCGCCAGAAGCGGCGGTGCCGGCGGTGCCGGGACACACCCCGGTCGATGTCGCGAGCCGCGTGGCGGTCTTGGTCGATGCGCCCCAGCACAGCGGCCTGCAGGGCGCGCTCGACTACCGGGCCGAGCGACAACATTTGCCGGGAAGCTTGCTGCGCGTGCCGTTCGGGCGCCGCGAGGTGCTGGGCATCGTCTGGGAAGCGCCGGTCGCGTCCGATTTGCCGATGCTCGAACTCGCCTCGCTGCGGCCGGTCGGTGAGTCGCTCGACGCGCTGCCGCCGCTGCCGGCCGGCTGGCGCGCGCTGGTCGACTTTGCCGCCGCCTACTACCAGCGCAGCCCGGGCGAACTGGCGTTGGCGGTGCTGCCGCCCGAAC
>NZ_JACDCU010000004.1 GCF_013817365.1 Methylibium sp.
TGCCGGTGGGCACGGCCGACAAGGTGCGCGCGACCATCGAAGCGGCGCTCGCCGCGCGCGGCGTGAAATGCGAGTACGCGGTGGTCAGCAACCCCGAGTTCCTGAAGGAAGGCGCAGCGGTGGCCGACTTCATGCGGCCGGACCGCGTAGTGATCGGTGCCGAGGACGAGCGCGCCGTGCTGCTGATGCGCTCGCTCTACGCGCCTTATGTGCGCAACCGCGACCGCGTGCTGGTGATGGACATCCGGAGTGCGGAGCTCACCAAGTACGCCGCCAACGCGATGCTCGCCACGCGCATCAGCTTCATGAACGAGCTCTCGCGCGTGGCCGAGGCGGTCGGTGCCGACATCGAGCTGGTGCGCCAGGGCATCGGCAGCGATCCGCGCATCGGCACGCAGTTCCTCTATGCCGGCGCCGGCTATGGCGGCTCGTGCTTTCCGAAAGACGTGAAGGCGCTGATCCGCTCGGCCAGCGAGGCGGGGCAGGCGCTGGAGCTGCTGGGCGCGGTGGAGTCGGTGAACGAGCGACAGAAGCAGTTGCTGGCCGACAAGATCGTCGCGCGCTACGGCAAGGATTTGTCCGGCAAGCGCTTCGCGCTGTGGGGCCTCGCTTTCAAGCCCGGCACCGACGACATGCGCGAAGCGCCGAGCCGCGTGCTGATCGACCGCCTCATGTCGCTCGGTGCGCAGGTTGTGGCTTATGACCCGGTGGCAGCCGACGAAGCCCGCCGTTCCATGCCCGACCAGCAGGGTTTGTCGTATGCGGATTCGGCCAGCGCCGCGCTGGAGGGTGCGGATGCGCTGGTCATCGTCACCGAATGGAAGGAGTTCCGCAGCCCGGACTTCGACGCCATCCGCAACACGCTGAAGGAGCCGCTGGTGTTCGACGGGCGCAACCTGTTCGAGCCGGCGCTGATGGAAGAGCTGGGCATCGAATACCACGGCATCGGCCGCGGGAAGGTGTGAGCTTCCACGCGCTCGAAACCCCATGAGCGACCTGCCCTTCCTGCCGTTCGCGCTGCCAGAGATCGGCGAGGAAGAGATCGCCGAGGTGGTCGATACGCTGCGCTCCGGCTGGGTGACGACGGGGCCGAAGGCGAAGCGCTTCGAGGAGGATTTCGCGGCGTTTCTCGCCGGTGCCGACGCCGCGCCGCTGCACGCCATCGCCGTCAACTCCGCCACCGCCGGCCTGCACCTCGCCCTGGAAGCCCTCGGCATCGGCCCCGGTGACGAGGTCATCACCACCACCCACACCTTCACCGCCACGGCCGAAGTCGTGCGCTACCTCGGCGCCGACGTCATGCTGGTCGATATCGATCCGGCCACGCTCAACATCGACCCTGCCCTCGTCGAAGCCGCAATCACGCCGCGCACCAAGGCCATCATTCCCGTGCACTACGCCGGTCTCGCCGCCGACATGCCTGCGCTGCTGGCCATCGCCCGGCGCCATGGCCTGAAAGTGGTGGAAGACGCCGCCCATGCGCTGCCGACCACCTGCCGCGGCGCGCTGGTCGGCACGCTCGGCAGCGACGCCACGGTGTTCAGCTTCTACGCCAACAAGACCATCACCACCGGCGAGGGCGGCATGGTCGTCACGCGCGATGCCGAACTCGCCCGGCGCGTGAAGGTGATGCGCCTGCATGGGATCAACCGCGACGCTTTCGACCGCTTCACTTCCAAGACGCCGAGTTGGTACTACGAAGTGGTGGCGCCGGGCTTCAAGTACAACCTGACCGACATCGCCGCGGCGTTGGGCATCCACCAGCTCAGGCGCGCGCGCGCTTTCCGGCAGCGCCGCGCCCAGATCGCCGAGCGCTTCAACACCGCCTTCGCCAATCTGCCCTTGCTGCTGCCGCCCGCCGCACAACCCGGCGACCTGCATGCCTGGCACCTCTACGTCGTGCGCCTGAGCGACGAGGCGTCGGCGAATCGCGACCGTTTCATCGAACGCCTCTTCGCGCTCGGCGTCGGCGCCAGCGTGCACTACATCCCGCTGCACCAGCACCCGTACTGGCGCGAGCGCTATGCCCTGAGCGCCGAGCGGTTCCCGCACAGTCAGCGTGCCTACGAGCGCATGGCGAGTCTGCCGATCTACTCGAAGATGAGCGATGCCGATGTGGAACGGGTCGTGGACGCCGTGCGAGGTGCATTGGCGACGCGATAACCAACGTGCCCGCGCTCGAAAGCGGCGCAGTTTGTGTCCTTGTAAATTGATCACGGCCCGATCAAAATACAAGGATGTTGGATCGGCACCTCACTGAACTCCTCGAACGCCGACTCGCCACGACCCCCGCGGTGGTGCTGCTCGGTCCGCGACAGGTCGGCAAAACTACGCTCGCCAGGGCAATCGCCAGCCGCCACCCCGAGTCGGTCTTCCTCGACCTGGAGCGCGAATCCGATCGCGCCGCGGTGGCCCAGCCCGAGCTTTTCTTCCCGGCTCACCGCGACCGGCTCGTCGTCCTCGGCGAAGTACAGCTCGCCCCCGAGTTGTTCGCAGCGCTTCGTCCCGAGATCGACGATGACCGCCGCGCCGGGCGCTTCCTGTTGTTGAGCTCCGCCTCCGGCGCGCTACTGCGACAGTCGGGCGAGTCGCTCGCCGGCCGCGTGGCCTGTCTCGAGCTGACCCCCTTGCTGGTGAGCGAGTTGCAGCCCGATCCGGTCGGCCTGCAGTCGCTCTGGCTACGCGGGGGCTATCCGCTCAGCCATCTGGCCGCCGACGACGAAGCGTCGTATGCATGGCGCCTGGACTTCGTGCGAACCTTCCTGAACCGGGACCTGCCCGAAATGGGAGTGCGCGTGCCTGCTGAAACGCTGCGCCGCTTCTGGCAGATGCTGGCCAATCTGCAAGGGCAGCTGTTCAACGCATCGCAACTGGGGCTCTCGCTCGGGGGTGCTTCGCATACCACCGTGGCCCGATATCTGGATGCCCTCATCGACACGATGATGGTGCGCCGCCTGGCGCCGCACCTGCCCAATGTGGGCAAGCGGCTCGTCAAGTCGCCCAAGGTCTATCTGCGCGACAGCGGCCTGCTACACGCGCTGCTCGGCATCGCGTCGGTCAAGGACCTTCAGGGCCACCCGATCGCCGGTGCATCCTGGGAAGGTTTCGTGATGGAGCAGATTGCGGCCCATCTGCCGCCCGATGCACAGCTCGGCTTTTACCGCACCGCCGCCGGGGCCGAGCTGGATGCGGTCGTCGAGCGCGGCACGAAAACGATCGCAATCGAAATCAAGTTTTCTGCGGCGCCGAAGCCGACCAAGGGCTTCTGGAATGCCCTGCAGGATTTGCAAGCGGACCGAGCCTACGTGATCGCACCGGTGCAGCGGCGCTACCGGCTTGCCGAGGGTGTGGAAGTGGTGCCCGTGGAAGCCATACCCGCGATGTTTTCGTGAGATGGCCAAGCGCACTTTCGATCTGCTGCTGGCGAGCTTCGGCTTGTTGCTGTTCGCACCCCTGATGACCGTGATTGCGCTGGCCATCAGGCTCGACTCGCCCGGCCCCGTCTTCTTTCGCCAGCAGCGCGTCGGTCGGCACGGCGCCTTGTTTCGCATTCACAAGTTCCGCACCATGGTGGTCGACGCGCCCGAGCGCGGCCCGCCCCTCACTGTGGGCGACGACGCGCGCATCACCCGCATGGGCCGCTTCCTGCGAGCACGCCGGCTCGACGAACTGCCGCAGCTGATCGATGTGATCAAGGGCGACATGAGCCTGGTCGGCCCCCGTCCGGAACTGCCGCGCTTCGTGGCTCTGTACCCCGACGCCTTGCGCGAGCGTGTGCTTGCGGTGCGCCCCGGTCTCACCGACCCGGCCGCGTTGGCCTACCTGGACGAGGGCGACCGGCTCGCCCGTGCCGCGGACCCCGAGCGCGAGTACGTGGATGTGCTGATGCCGGCCAAGCTGCGCGCTTCTGCCGACTACGCTGCAAGCGCCTCGCTCGGCTCCGATCTGCGCGTGCTCGCACGCACGCTGGTGCTGTTGTGCGGCGGGGGCAGCCGATAATCCCCGCTGCCCACCGAGCCCGTCGCCGCGCCGAAACGGCCATCATGCTGCCCCCCGATTCCACGCTCTGGCACCGCCTCGACGCCGCGCTGCGTCGGTTGCGCCCGCATCGCCAGCCGCTCGCGCTGGCCCTCGACGCGCTGGTCATCGCCGCCTGCTGGAACTTCACCTACCTGTTTCGCCTGGGCTTCGAGCGCTGGTGGTCGGCTCGGCCCGGCTACGACGGCTGGGTGCTGCTGGGCATCGTGGCGCTGTACCTGGTGGTCTTCGTGCTGCTCGGCGTGCCGCGCGGCATGTGGCGCTTTTCGGGCTTCGGCGAGATCAAGCGTCTGACGATCGCCTGCAGCCTGGCCGGCGCGCTGGCGGCGGTGATCGTGCTCATGGCCGAGTTGCGCGCGGTGCCGCGCGCGGTGTTGGCGCTGCACCCGGTGATCGTGCTGTTCGGCCTGGCCAGCGTGCGACTTGCCTATCGCATGCTCTACGAACACATGCGCGCGCAAATCGCCGGCGGTGCGGCGCACGCTCGCCGCGCGCTGGTGCTCGGCGCCGGCGATGCGGCACGGCTGCTGCTCGCCGGCATCCAGCACCAGGGCTGGGTGGTGATGGGCGTGCTCGACGACGACGCCGCCAAGCAGCGCACCCGTGTGGCCGGCGTGCCGGTGCTCGGCGCCCTGGAGCGCCTGCCCGAACTGGCGCGCAGCCTCGAGGCCACGCATGTGATCGTCGCCATGCCCTCGGTGCGCGCCGCGCAGCGCCGCAGCGTCATCGAGTTGGCGAGCGAAACGGGCCTGCCGGTGCTCACCGTGCCCTCCGCGCAGGAACTGCTGGAAGGCGCGGCGGTCAGCCGCATGCGCGACATCCAGCCGGAAGACCTGCTCGGCCGCGAGCCGGTGCGCCTCGACGAAGCGGGCATTGCCGAATGTCTGGGCGGCAAGACCGTGATGATCACCGGCGCCGGCGGCAGCATCGGCGCCGAGCTGTGCCGGCAGGTCGCCCGTTACGGACCGGCGCGGTTGGTCCTGTACGAGCTGAGCGAGTTCAATCTCTACACGATCGAGCAGGAGTTGAGCGAGAGCTTCCCGCACTTGCCGCTGGCGCGCCTTGTCGGTGACGTGAAGAACCTCGAGCATCTGCGCGACGTGATGGCTTCCTTTCGGCCACACATCGTCTTTCATGCTGCAGCCTACAAGCACGTGCCGTTGATGGAGAAAGACAACGCCTGGTCGGCCCTGGCCAACAATACGCTCGGTACGTACCGTGCCGCGCTGGCCAGCGCCGAGGCGCTCGTGGAGCGTTTCGTGCTCGTGTCCACCGACAAGGCGGTCAACCCCGCCAACGTGATGGGCGCCACCAAGCGCGCCGCTGAAATGGCCCTCGCCCACTTGGCCGAGCAGGGCCACCCTACGCGGTTCATGACCGTGCGTTTCGGCAACGTGCTCGGCTCCAGCGGCAGCGTCATTCCGAAGTTCAAGGCCCAGATCGCCGCGGGCGGGCCTGTCACCGTGACACATCCAGACATCACCCGTTACTTCATGACCATCCCGGAAGCGGCACGCTTGGTGGTGCAGGCGGCGGCCATTGGCGAGAGCGGGCGGGTGTATGTGCTCGACATGGGCGACCCGGTGAGAATCGTCGATCTGGCGCGTGACCTTATCCGCCTCTCGGGCCACGCGCTGGACGACATCGCCATCGAGTTCTGCGGCCTGCGTTCTGGTGAAAAACTCTACGAGGAATTGCTGGCCGATGCCGACACCGCCCTGCCGACCGCCAACCCCCGCATCTCGGTTGCCCGCATTGGCGCCGATGCCGAGCGCGCTGCGGCGCTGCTGCGCTGGGCCGGTGATCGACAGAGCGCGCCGGCCAACGAGGTGCGCCGCTGGCTGCGGCACACTGTCCCCGAATACCGGGTCCCGGGCGGCGCCGCCGTGCTGACCGAAGCCCCAAGGCCGACCACCGACCTTTCTGCATGAACATCGCCTACCTCGACCCGCCCTACAGCCGCTACTTCCAGGCCCTGTCTTCGCGCCTGGCGCGCCGCACGAGCGGAAGCTCTGTGGCCCTGCTCTCGTGCCCTGCCTACCGGATGTACACGCAAGGCGACCGCAGCATCGTGTGGTCCCCGGGCGATACGGAGCAACGCTATTCAGTGCCGCCCTCGTTCGAACGCGCTGAATGGGCCGATGCCCGAAGCACCGCCTTCATTCGGGCGTTCTCGCACGCCGTGAGCTGGTTCAAGACCCGCTTCCAGGCCGAGCGAATCGACACCTGTCTGCTGTTTTCCGACGCCAGGCCATTTTCCGTGGCTGCTCAGCTTGCAGCCGAGGAACTCGGCGTGGTGTGCGTGTACTTCGAGCGCGGCGCGTTCCGACTGCGCACCTCGAGCTTGAGCACACAGGGGATCAATGCGCGGTTCGACCTGCAAGCTGCCGAGGGCTGCGAGCGTATCTCTGGCATGAACGAGGCGGACCTTCCGGCCCGGCGGGCCACCGAGCCCTGGCTCAGGCTGCGCTTCGCGAAGTTCCTCATTCGCAATGCCTTGGCACGGGCGGTGGAGCCGGCACGCGGGCTGATGCAGCACAAGCGCTATCACGTCTTCAACTACACGCGCATCGCGCTGAAGCAGTTTCGGGCCGAGCACCCGGAACTGCCGATACTGCATGAGCCCGAGCATCAGCCGCCGCCGGGCAGCGCACCGCTGGTGATCCTGCCGCTGCAACTGCCTACCGATTCTCAGTTCGTCATGTATTCGCCCTTCCGCCACAACCAGGAGTTGATCGACTTCGTGGTGAGCGGCGTGCGCAAGGCGCTGCCGAACGCCGAGGTGCTGGTGAAGATGCACCCGATGGACGTGCGCCGTTATCGACTTCCCGAGGGCGCGCGCCTGATCGACGGCAACCTCGCGCGCTTCTATCCGCGCACCGCGTTCGTGGTGTGCCTGAATTCCAACGCGGGCTTTGAAGCCGCTATTCGGGGCAAGACGGTGCTGTGTTTTGGGGACAGCTTCTACACCGGCCCGGGCCGTCGATGCATCCTGCGAGTGAGCCGCGATGACTTCATCGAGCAGGCGAAGGCCGCCGTGGTGCAGGGCGACGATCCCGCCGCTGGACACGAACTCAAGGCGGCGGTGCTGCGCTACTACCAGGCGCCGGGAGATGCCTGGGCCTACACCGACGAAGACATCGAGCTCACCGCCGGCATCGTGGTGCAGCACGTGCGCGAGGCGCGGGAATCGCAGCGCAGCCGGCGTGCGTCGGGCGCGGCCGTTGCGTCAGTCCTGCGGGCCATCGCCGCAGAGCCGGCCGTCCCCCATGGCGCTGCGTGCGCCCAGCAACTCCGCCACCTCGCTTGAAGCCGGCCGGTAGAGGGCTTGTGAACCGAGCAGGCTGGCAAGGTGACGCTCGGTCCACGTCTCCTGGTAGGCGATGCGCGGCCCGGAACGACCCTTGGAGTCGAAGCCGGTGTCTGCGGCGGTGGTGAGCGAGCCGGCGCGCTGCCCGAACAGCGCCAACGGCTGGGCAACCAGGCGGTGATGCCTTTCGCCGAGCAGCAGCCGCAGCCGGGCGACGTATTCACTGTCGGCGCCGAAGCGTACTTCTTCGAAGAAACCCACCCTGGTCAGCGCGATCTCGCGCCGGACCACGAGGGAGATGGGGGTCCAGCGTGTCAACGGCCAAAGGCGCACCTCGCCGAACATCCCGTCGTCAGAAAGCCGCACGCACCGGCTGGTGCTCGCATGCACTTCTGCGTCGCGCAGCAAAGGTTCGACCGATAGCGCGAGCCGCTGCGGATGCGCGAAGTCGTCTGCGTCCTGGAAAGCCACGAATTCGCCGTGCGCTGCCGCCAGACCGACGTTGCGCGCAAAGTAGGCGCCGCGGTTGGCAGGCAGCCGGATCAGGCGAATGGCCGGATGCGCGGCAGCCAGTTCACCGACCACACGCGACGTGCCGTCGCGGCTTGCGTCATCGACCACCACGATTTCCGCAGGCGGGCAGGTCTGCCGCAGCATCGATTCGATCGAGGCGCCGATGTGCCGCTCGTTGTCGTGGGCGGGAATCACCACCGAGACCGGCCCGATGCCACCTCCGGCGCTACTCTCGGCCGCGACGACATTGCACACGCTCAGCGGCAGGGCTGCATCGATCAGCCGCAGTGGCGCGAGGCCATGGTGTGAGAGATAGTCGTTGAACGCGGCCAGCTTGTGCTGCGCGTTGCTCGCCCGGTTGGCGTCGAGTAGCAGGTAGTCGGCGTGCAGGCGCCAGCGCAGGTTTCGGCGCCAAGCTTCGGCAATGGCCGGTTCCCCGGCTCGCCATGCGACGGCGGGCGCACACAGCGGTCTTCGAGGCATGCTTGTGACAAGGGCCAAGGCCGCCTGCGGTGAGCGCTGAGCCACGATGGATAGACACCGGTTCTGCGTGTTCTGCGGCGTGCGCCGCAGCGAGGCGGACGTTGCCGAATCGGCGGCCAGGCGGTCGAGCGTTGCGAAGTCTCCCTCCAGCCAAGCCAACTGCAGGGCGAGCGCCGGGGTCGGCGCCATGCCGCTTTCGCGCAACGTGCGACGGGCGCGGTCCGGCAAGCCGAGCTTGATGCACAGAGCCAGGGTGCGCTCAGGATCGCTGCGGCCGCTGCGCACCAGATCCGCCAGCGCGATCAGCGGTGTATTGCGGGTGGCGCGGTGAACCAGATAGAGGCTCTCCAGTCGCTGCAGCAGCGCACCCGGTCTCATGGAAGCCTCGCGTGCCGCTGCCCGGCCATCCAGTCGATCAGTCGTTCAGCTTCGCAGCGCTGGCCCGTCTCTGGGTCGAGGTAGCGCGGGTACTGCAGCAGGGCGGCATGCACCAGGTCGTCAAGCGTTACGGTGCCGGCTGCAGTGCGGCGCGCAGGCGCGGCCAGATCGTCGTCCGTAAGCCCCCAGCCGGCGTAGAACGGCATGCCGAAGGTGCGCACCGGCTTGTTCCACAGCAGCGCCTCGAAACCCATCTGCGAGCTCACCGTGTAGACCACCACCGAAGACTCCAGCAAGGCAGGGGGATGCACATCGTGCGCCACAACGGTCACCCGCGCCGCTGCGGCGCCGAGAGAGTCGAAGTGACCGCGCTTTCGACCGGCGACCACATCGGGGTGGACCTTGAGCAGCACGGCCGTGGCGGGGTTCTCGTCGAGTGCTGCCTCCAGCATCCGGGCGAAGCTGTGCTCGTCGGCCAGGCCGCAGCGGATCGAGGCGTCGCCGCGGGTCTGGTCGACCACCAACACATAGGGTTCGCACAACGACGGTGGCACGTCGGGCGCGTGGTTGTACTTGGAGACCCCTGCTGCGCGCCAGCGTTCGGCCAGCCGACGTGCACGAGCGCGTTCGGCATCGCCCCGCCCGGCCGTCATCAAGGCCTCGAAGCCGGAGGGGGCGGTCGCGTCGTAATAGATGCCGACTGTGTCGAGCACGATCGACAGCGGCGGGTCTCGATCGCCGAGGCCGAACGAGCGCACGAAGCCGTCCTCCGCGTACATCGTCGGCAATGCCGGCGCCCAGGGCCAGCGCAGCGCACGGCCCGTGCCCCGCTTTCGGCCCCAGGCCAGCAAGACATCGACGTCGCGGCCCAGCAGAGGCGGATAGACCACGCATGCACCGAGCAGCGGCTCCAGGGTGGTCATCCGCCGACGCCACCAGCACACACCGTAGCGGCGAGGACTAGGCGCAACCATCACGACCGGGTGCGTTCGCCGATGGCGTCGAGCACGGTGTCCAGGCGCCGGGCGTAGGTGTACTCGCGCAGCACCAGAGCCGAGGCGTAAGTGATCATCTCGCGGTCTTGCGCGCTATAGCCGTCACGCCGCAGGCGCTCGAACAAGGCCACGGCTTCCTCACGGGAGGACACCACGTGACAGCAATCCTTGAACAGAGCGTCGATGGCCTGCGCCGGTGTGGACACGGCCAGTCCACCGCAGGCCAGGATCTCGATCAGGCGCCGCGAGAACATGGTGTTGGAGTCCTCGATCGTGTTGACGTTGAGGGATACGAGGTGGGACTTGTAGACCTCCGCCGTGCGGTGGTGCGCCAGCCGGGGCCGTACGCGCAGGCCGGGCCAGGGCGGGTAGCGGTAGTTGGTGCCGCGCCTATGAGAGTTGCGGTCGATCGCCGTGAGGCCCAGCGTGGCTGCCGCTGGCTCGAGCAGCATCTCCTGCCTGGCGAGCCGGCCGGGGTGAATGTTGCGGTCGTAGGTGCCGACGAAGCAGGCATCGGGGGCCCGTTCGCCGAAGCCGGAAAAGCTGTGGATGGCAGGTTGCACGGCGAAGGGCAGCAAACCCACGCGCACCTGCTCACCCAGGCGTTCGCGGTAGCGCGGCACGCAAGCGGCATCGACCGTGAAGATGGTGTCGAACAGCCGGGCGCTGCCGAGGAAGCGCTCGAAGTGCACGCCGTCTTCCTTGTTCCAGAACACCGCCGGGATGCCCAACTCGCGCGCGCATACCACCAGGCGGACGAGATCGGCGTTGTTGCGTTCCGGATGGTCGGGGTACTGGGCAACGCGAAACTTCCAGCAGTTGTCCAGGCCGGCCCAGGCCGACTCCACGAACAGCAGGTCGGGGCGCTGACGGCGCAGCACCGTGGCGAAGTTGGCCGGCGTGACGTCGGTGATGCGGCATTCGTGGCGCAGGCAGGAGCGGGTGAGGTCATCGGCCAGCAGGGCGATGTGCAGGCGGGCATGCGGGCCGGTCGGCCGGGGCGACCCAGCCCAGCCGAGGCGTTCGAGCAAGGCCATCAAACCAGTGGTCCTTCGATCATCAGCATGAACGAGGAGACCATGAGTTCAGGCTCGTACCGTCAACCGTTGCTGCGTTCATCACCGCGAAATGACCCGCTGACGGCGAAAGTCCTCGGCATCGCACCAGGCCCGCGGCTGGCTGGCCCCCTTGATGGAAACCAGCTCTGCACCTACGGAGTCGGCAAGCGTGTTGTTTGTTTCGATGTTGCCGGTGGAGGGGCATTCGCCCAGTGCCTTGGTGCAGCCCTTGCGTCCACCCATGTCGCAGAACCACTCTTCCACAGCCGGCGACCGATCCACACGGCTGAAGCGGTTGTCGCGCACGACGTTGTCGTTGGCGCGGTCGCGAAACCGAACCACTGAGCCACACAGGTCCTCGAAGTGGTTGTCGACGATGCGGTTCGATGACGAGAAGTGCGCCAAATAAAGGGCGTGCAGCCCGCCGCAATGTTTTACGTTGCGAATGGTGAGAAAACGGTTGCCTGCCACGGTGTTGTCGCGCGAGTTGACGAACCGCACGGCGGCCGTGGAGGTTTTGGTCGCGTCGTTGATCGCAATGGTGCCGATGCGCTGGAACACGTTGTTGCGAATCACCGTGCCTTCGTTGAACGCCGCCGGATCGTCGCGGTTGCCTTCCAACGAGATGGCCGTGAGGTAGTCGCGAATTTCCAAGCCCTCCACGGTCAGGCCCGTGGGTTTGCCGTCGGACGCTTTCACGCGCAACCAGGTCGGATGGCGGTGATCGCCGACGAACACGGGCCGCTTCCCATCCCGGCGCAGGCCTCGCCACGTCACGGCCGGAACCGGACGGCTGCCCTCGATCAACAGCGATTGACCGCGGTAGGTGCCCGGATGTACGAGCACCGTCACCGTGGAGTCGCCGGGTTCTTGTTTGCCCGCCAGTTCCCAGGCACGCGCCATGGAAGCGACGGCGTGGACGCGGCTCGTGCCGTCCGCATCGTCGCTGCCGTGGGGCGCGAGATGCAGGGTCGTGGCGAGCGGGGCCGCGACGCAGGCGCCCCCGAGCAACGCGGCCATCAGTGCGCCGCGCACAAGTCGCAGGGCCGCTGCGGTCAGGGACGCGGTGTGCGCGAGTGCGCCCGGGAGGGGCAGTGACATCGGTCGCATGGGGTTTCGCGTGGGCCGCAGCCGTCAGCGATCAGCAGCCTGCAGCTTGGTGCATTCGATGTTCAAGCTGATCAGCGTGCCGTTCGCCTTGTCCATGTGCGGGATGTAAGCCTGGGAAAAGTCATCCACATCGGCGTGTTCCGTCTCCCGCCAATCGTAGCGGCGCACGTCGGTGAAGCCGCAGTCTTCGAGCAACTGGCGCGCCGCATCGAAGTCGAACGCGCTGTAGTGGAAGTTGTGCTGGTGATCCTGGCGACCGAAGACCGGACCGATCACGAGACGCAGGTCTTTCGTGCGCGTGTAGACCTCGCAGATTGCTTCGAAGTCGGGCACGGCGATGCGAAGCGTGCCACCCGGGCGAAGCACACGCCCCCACTCCCGCAGCACCGTGCCGACCTGGGTGCGTGTGAAGTGCTCGACGATGTGGCAGGCGTAGATGAGGTCGCAGGAGTCGGCGTCGAAGCACGAGAGGTCGTCTACGTTGCGCACATGGTTGACATGCGGGAAGTCGATCGCGTCGAGATGGACGAAGCCGGGAATGAAGCGTCTGCCGCAGCCGAGGTGGAGTTTCATGGGGAAGTCCTTCAAAGGGCGTCTGCTGCCGGGTCACGCGGCCGATGCTCGGTTGGCAAGGTACCAGTCGATCGTTTGGCGCAGGCCTTGTTCCAGCGAGAGCGCCGGCTTCCAGTCCAGGGAGAAGACCTTGGAGCAGTCGAGCAGCTTGCGCGGGGTGCCGTCAGGCTTGGAAGTGTCGAACTCGATCGCGCCGCGGTAGCCGGTGAGTCGCGCCACGAGGTGTGCCACGTCGGCGATGGTGTGATCCTCGCCGCAGCCGATATTCACGTGCGAGCAGGTCTCGGTGGTGATGGACCCAAGCCGCTCGGCACCGACGTTCATTACTGTGACGCATGCGGCGGCGAGATCGTCTACATGGAGGAACTCGCGGCGCGGCGTGCCGCTGCCCCAGACCGTGACCACCGGCGCGTTCTGCTCAACCGCCTCCACGAAGCGGCGGATCAGCGCCGGCAGCACATGCGAGCCGCTGGGGTGGAAGTTGTCATGAGGTCCATAGAGATTGGTGGGCATAACGGTGCGGTAGTCGCGGCCGTATTGCCGCGCGAACCCTTCGCACAGCTTGATTCCGGCGATCTTGGCGATCGCATACGGCTCGTTCGTGGGCTCGAGCGGGCCGGTCAATAGCGCTTCCTCGACGATGGGCTGCGCCGCGAGCTTGGGGTAGATGCACGAGGAGCCGAGGAACAGCAGCTGCTGGATGCCGGCGGCGTGCGCGCCCGCGATGAGGTTCGACTGGATCAGCAGGTTCTCATGAATGAAATCGGCCGGCAGGGTGGAGTTGGCCAAAATGCCGCCCACCTTGGCTGCCGCAACGTAGATCTGAGAGATCGGGTGGGATGACAGGAAGGCCTGCACGGCAGCTTGGTCGCTCAGGTTCAATTCTGAGCGGCTGCGCAGGAGGAGGTTGTCATGGCCCAACGTGCGCAGACGACGCACGAGGGAGCGGCCGACCAGGCCGTTGTGACCCGCCACGAAGATCAACCCGTCGGAATGTGCATTCATCGCAAGAGTGTCCAGGGGCGCACTCACAGGTAGCCGAGGCCCTGATGGCGCAGCGATTGCTCGGCCCGGGCGCGGTGCAGGTCGCCCGTGACCATCTCAGTGACCAGCTCGTCGAAACTGATGGTTGGAGTCCAGCCAAGGCGCTCGCGCGCCTTGGTGGCATCGCCGAGAAGCGTCTCCACTTCGGCGGGGCGGAAGTAGCGGCTGTCGACCCGAACGAGCGGCGTGCCGATGCGGTTGCGCAGCAACTCGACCTGCGTTTCAGCAAGAATGCCCACCTCACCGACGCCGGTGCCGCGCCATTCGATGCGCAGGCCCAGCCGGTCGCACACCCGCTCCACGAACTGCCGCACCGAGAACTGCACGCCGGTCGCGATCACGAAATCTTCCGGCTGATCTTGCTGCAGCATGAGCCACTGCATGACCACGTAGTCGCGGGCATGTCCCCAATCGCGCAGCGCATCGAGGTTGCCGAGTGCGAGATCGGGCTGCAGGCCGAGGACTACTCGCGCGAGACCGCGAGTGATCTTGCGCGTCACGAAAGTCTCGCCGCGGATCGGTGATTCGTGATTAAACAGAATGCCGTTGCACGCGTACATACCGTAGGCCTCGCGATAGTTCACGGTGATCCAGTAACCGTACATCTTGGCCACGGCGTAGGGACTGCGCGGGTGGAAGGGTGTGCGTTCAGTCTGCGGCGTTTCCTGCACCAGGCCATATAGCTCGGAAGTGGAGGCTTGGTAGAAGCGCGTCTTGCCAACCAACCGCAAATTACGAATGGCCTCCAGCATGCGCAGTACGCCCAGCGCATCGGAGTTGGCCGTGTACTCCGGTTCTTCGAAGCTCACTGCCACGTGGCTTTGCGCCGCAAGGTTGTAAACCTCGTCGGGCTGGGCATGCTCGATCGTGCGCATCAGCGACGATGAGTCGGTCATGTCGCCGTGGTGCAAGTGGAAGGGCAACCCTTCCTCCTCCGCCTTGGCGATCAGGTGGTCGATGCGTTGCGTGTTGAACAGGGACGTGCGGCGCTTGATCCCGTGCACGGTGTAACCCTTGCCGAGCAGCAACTCGGCGAGATAGGCGCCGTCTTGTCCGGTGACGCCGGTGATCAGGGCTGTCTTCATGGAATTGGGGCAGTCTTATGCGGAAGCTTGGAACAGATTGACAGTACTGCGAAGCGTGGGATGCGTCCGAAACGCGGCTTCATCGGTTGGAGTTGCTTGGCGCGGTGGAACGACACATCCGTCTTCAGCGGCGAAATCGCTGGTCAAGCTCCTTCTGCCGTGGTCCTATCGCGCCCGAAGCACAAAGACCCATTCAGGCCGAGATCTCGACGGTGCGAAGTGCGAATCCCATTTCTCAGGGTCGACGACAAGCATGCCATTCTTTACTTCAAGTAGCTGGTGGCTGTCGCCGAAGCATGACACCACCTCCCACTGGTCGAACAGCATGGGCAGGCGGTGTCGCCCGTAGATCCGATGCGCATTCCAAACCACTGTGTCGCGTCCTATGGGAACCGAGATGTACGCAAGGCTTCCCGGCTCCAACTGGCTCTGCAGCTTTCTCATGGATTTCAAATCGCCAGTGGGGTCGACAGGATCGCCATAGCGGCCGAGGCCGTCGTGCTCATAGCTTGAGATTGCGATTGCCCCTTCTCCTTTGACGCCGAGCGCGTCGAACTGAGCGGGACTGAAAAAGGTCAGATCGTCGGAATCGGAGAAGCGAACGTTGTACTCGACCGTGACAGGGCGTGCCCCCGCATTCAAACAAAAACACTCATACTGCGGATAGGCCGAGCCAACGATCAGAACAAATCTGTTCTTGATTGGATAGTACGTAAGGGCGGAACGAAGATGGTCGTTTGTTGCGCCGTAGGATTTATACTTGCGCTGAGCAATGTCCTTGCGGGTTTGCGCGATGAGCGGTTTGCGATACATCACAAGCGACGCCAGTGATTTCGGATCGGGCTTGTTATTGAGGTACCAGTCGATTATTTCGGCGCGGCCCTGCATCATGAATTCGTCGCGGAGTTCCAAGGGCATATGCTCCGGCGGAGGAACGTACGCGGCGCCTGAGGCTGCGCGAACACTTGCCAAGCTCTCGATGAGCCGCTGATATTTTCCTGAAAGGGAAAAGAATGCCTCTTCCTTAGAGTTCTTATTGGACAGAGATTCTCTGGTCGGCTTGAGCATCGAGCTGAAGATGTTCATTTCATAGCCTATGAAAATAAGGATATTAAAGTACCCATTCAAGTCAACCGGCTCGCGCCAACATGCCCGCTCATACTTCGTCGATGAATTCCTTGGTCATGCTTGTCAACAGTAAATCTCTCGTTGGTCCTGACGCCGCACTCCGGCGGCGCAGTAGCGAGAGGCTTTCCAGTCGGCGGGAGGTCCGGTGCAACCGATCAAAGTGACCGTCTACGAAGTCAATACGTTCGCCGCGCTGTTATGGATTTTCGGAACGCGAGAATTTCGGCACTCGTGAGGACGGTCTTTTCGGCCGGGATCAGGTGCAGTGGTTCGTCGAAGTAGTGAACATGCCGGCCCTCCGGCGTTAGATTCACAAACAGACCGTCGATGGGCTGCCGCGCGCGCTTGAGCAGTGGAGCCAAGAGTGGATCGCGGTCGATGGAATAGAAGATGTCGGAAAAGTTGTAATTATCGAAGACGCGCGAGCCTTCATAGAGGATGCTATGCATCCGGCCGCGCAGCAACCGCACGAATAGGCTGAAGAAGCCTCGCGATCCAATGAAAAACTTGCAACGCGACAGCACGTACATGTCAACTAACGCTTCGTCAGCCAGTTTCATCTTCGCTTGCACGCAGAGGTCAGTGCGATTGATATGCATTGCGCCTTCGCCGTTGGGCCGGTAGAGCTTGGTGAAATCTATGGTGTGCGGGTAGTAGCGGCGGAAGTAGTCGACGACACTCCCGCAGTCGGTTGCGACATAAAGCGTCACGTCTTCGGCCGTCACGCCGAGGCTTCGCATGCGTGCATTGATCCGATTGCGGAACCATCGGGGGTCGGGCGGGATGACTTTGCGCTCACCGTTCCCGTGGCGGAAGTGGATACCAATGGAATGCCGGGTTGTGCCGATCCGTTGCAACGTCTCCTCGATGTTGTCGCGAATACGAGCCACGGGTCGCAAAGATTGGGCCACACTAAAGAACTCTTCAGGCCGCCGGTGCATCACCCGAGAGTCGCGAGTGATAACCACGCAATCAGCATCACAGCCTGCTGGCACCTCCTCGGGTCGCGACAGCGTGAGGTCTACGCCGGTGACATACGAGAGCGGCGGCAGGTGTATGCGGTTGATCCATTGCGGCGGAAAGATGCTTAGCCCCCTACCGCGCAACGCCGAAGGGGCTTGAAAGTCGGGGCTTTCAAAGTACTCGTTGATCAGGTTGCCATTGTCGACCGCGCCGTAGAACCCGCCGCTCCAGTCGACGACGACCGCGCGCTGTTGCTTCTCTGCGAAATGCATCGCACCGAGCAGCACACAGAGGTCGCCGCCCAGACCGTAGTAGCTTTTGACGAGAACGTATTTGGAATCCATTCAGCGGGACGGGCAAGCGTTGTCGGTGCATTCTTCATGCGGGGCTGTCATCGTGCCGATCGCTGACATCTTTTTGGGGGCGTAGACAACGTGATCAGCCATGATGAGATCAAGCTCCCGCTGGATCGTTTGCGCATAGCCAGACTGCCGCAAGACACGTTGCGAGGCTGACCGGGACAGACCGACGAAGCGGTCCGGGTCGTGGTGCAGCATTTCTATAGCTTGCGCGAGTTGGACGTAATCTTCGTCCGGCGCAAGGAACCCGCAGCGCTCGTCCACGAACTCCGGAATAGCCGCAACGGCGCTGGTGATAGGCACGAGCCCGGAGGACATGGCTTCATCGCGTGAAACGCCTTGTGCATCCATGCGTGTTGGACACAGGAAAACACCGTGGCTGCCGTGCATCTTCGCGATCTCGAGCTGCGTAAGAAAGCGCTTCGACAGCGTGACGTTCGGAAGCCGAGCTAGCGGCCGGGTAATTTCGTCGAACATCTCGCCGTCACCGACAATCGTGAATTGCATCTTGCCGAACCAGGCCTTCGACGAAAGCGACTGAATGGCGGCCACGGTGAGGTCGTTGGCGTACTTGCGACTGGCGAAAGGTCGAATCGACAGCACGCGGAGCCGGTCTTCGGGTGATTTCTGGACGTAAGGGAACAGCTTAGGGTCGATGTAGTTGTGAATGATCTCGTGCGGGATGTTGGCGAGATTCAGTCCTAGGTCGCTCGCTACTTCCTGCGCAAAGTGCTGCGATACGAAGACCAGCCGCAGGTTGGGATGTGGCGCAGCGAGCACCTCGCGCCAGAAGCTGCGCCGTTGGTCGCTCAGGCGCTTCTGCCGCTCGACTTCCGCAGCATCCATCCGCTCGAACTCGAACTGCCGGCGCTGCCACACCTGAATTTCGGCGCCATGCACCCATACCGTGACATTCATGCTGTCCAGATGGCGCCGCACTACTTCCCAAATAGCGCGATCCATCAGGTGAATCAACACTTGGCGATAGGCGCCGCTGCTGAGCGCAAGGTCCAGAAGATCCCGGTCGCCCGTCGTCACATCCACGTTCTCGAACTCACGATAGCTGTGGGGCTCGTCGCTCGCGAGCTTGAACACATCTGTCGCCACGTGCCGCTCTGCATAGGCGCGCAGGCGGCTGTGTACGAACCCGTATTTGTAGAGATCGTGATAATCGGGATACTGCTTCAAGACGACGAGGAGCCGGGCAGTGGGCACCACCACGGTGGGGCGCTCCCCAACGTCGGCGAGCAGGAGACTGCGAATACGCAGCTCGCCGCGACCCTGCAAGCGCAGCCCGAACCGCACCGACTGGCATATCGCCGGCAGAGGCAGGGAGTAGGCTTCGCCCGCCTTGTTGATCGCGTGACTGATCTTCTGTTGGTTCTCGTCGAGGAACTCGAACACTGTGCGGACATCCAGCGATGGGTCGTGCTCGCAGAGCAGCTGAAAACGGCTGTTCGTCTCCAGGTTGAGATCGGCGCGGCTGAACAAACGCTCGAGATAGAAGTACCGGTGCTTGCCAGCGGGCATCGCAATCGACAGGTGCAGGCAGTCGTCACTGACCCAGGCGTCGGCCTTGGTCGGCAACAGCTCCGCCAGTTCAGCGGCGGCAAGGCTAGGTAACGTTTCTGCGCCGACAGCGGCATCGCCATGCACAGCTGCCCGGATTCGCTCAGCGTGGTGCAACAAGTCCCGGGCAATATCGACGCCGGTGTGCAGGTCGGGCAAATCGTCGACGAGCGCCCGCACAGCCCCGTTAGCGTTGGACGTGGCGCCTTGGGCATAGTTGAATTCGTCGATGCTGACGAGCCCGTTGCCGCCAACCGAGGTGCACTCGAGGCTTGCGGCATCTTGTAGTGCCAGCGCCTCGAATCGTTCGCGTCGCAGGACCGATGTACGGGCAAGTAATTGCTCGGCCGCGCGGTACGCGTTACCGTCGTCGATCAGTTGCACGTCATCGGCTGTGCCGACGTAGCGGGTCGCCTTGCCGATGCCGACCGCTTCGCAGTAGCGCGTGGCTTGGTGCAGGTCGAGGAGGTAGTTCGGGCCGTGATAGTCGGCCGCGCTGATAGGGGCTACCCACGCCGAGCTGCTGTAGCCGGGATCGGCGGCGAGCCGGTCCGCGGATGCCACGTGCGAGATGGCTTCGCCGATGAGTTCAACTGGTAACTCCGGTCCGACGAGGCAAAGGTGCTTGGCGTCGAAGGTTTGCCGGTTGAACGCGTCCACCAGCGCGTGCGCCTGCGCTTGATCAGCAGGAAAGGCTACGGCGCAGATGCGGTCGCTCGGCAATTGCACATCGGCGCCGCCAAGCTTGCCGACGATGTAGGCGAGGCGGTGGCGATAGGTGTGCTCGGCCATGACTTTCCGCAGGCCGGCCAAGCGAAACTTGCGCAAGTGCTCATCGTCGTCGGACAGGGGCTGCAAGCGTCGCCGGATTTCCACCGGGGAGTCCGAGGAGATTACAAGATCGCCAAAGAGGAGCCGCAAGCCCCTCGAAAAGTTGCTCACAACAACGGTGTTGCTAGCCAGCAGCTCGAACACCCGTCGTGCAAACATCGTCTGCGACTGCTTGATGGTGTTCATGTTGATGCCATACCGATAGCCTTTGTAGGCTTTGTCGATCTGGTCGAAAGGTAGGCTGCCGACGATGTAAGGCCGGTACTCCGGCGGGAACTCATAGTGCGCGTGCGCCCTGCCGAAGTTGCGGTCGAAAATCTCGACCGGTTTCAACTCCTTCACCACGTCAAGCAGGCTGCGGAAATCGCGCTGGCGTTCGGGGTACTTCAGGTAATACGAGCCAGCGAAGCAGAATGCATCTTCGCGTGGGAAGCGCTCGATCGGGTTGTGCGCCGCGGGCTGAGCCGCGAACGGCAGCAGGTACACCCGCTCGTGCCCGAGTTGGCGCTTGTAGCGGGCGATGCAGTCGATGTCGGTGGTGAACACATAGTCCACCGCGCGGGCCACGTGCTGAAAGCCACCGAAATGCACCGGGTCTTCCTTGTTCCAGAACACCGTGGGCACATCATGCTCGCGAGCCCATGCGATCAGATCCATCAGCGCCTGCGAGGGGTTACTGACCTTGAGCGTCCATTCATCATCGACCCCTTTCCACGCGGACTCGATGAAGACGATCTGCGGCTTGAACTCCGCCACTTGCGCCGGCCAGTTTCCCGACCGCAACGGCAACAGATCGCACTCGGGTTGAAACGAGTGAAAGGTGAACTCGTCCATGATTCCTGCCACCCGCAGCTTGCGAAGCTCGCCGTCGAAGGCGCGCAGCACCGCCGCGTGCTGGCGTTGAGCAAGGACCGTGGAAGGGTCTGCCGAAGGAGTGGCCCGAGCCATCGCGCCTTGTGCGACAGACGGACGTCTGTGGCTGCCGGCGCCGGGCGCTTCGCCGGAGACGTTGCGGGCGGTGGCCCCAGCTCGTCGGGCGCGGACATCGCGATACATCCGGACCAATTGCAGAGGCAAGCGCAAGAAGCCTTTGGGCGACTTGCCGGCGGCCAGCAGCGCGGCACCGAGCCGGTAGGTCGCACTGGCCTTGGTGCGTTCCAGGCGATCGGCGTAAGCCGCTTCGCGGCGCTCGACAGCGGTCAGACGAATGTCTCGAACCTCGATCGTGCGGCTGAGCTTTTGAAGCGAGAGCCGTGTCGCATCGAGTTCCCCGAGTGCGTGCGTCAGGGATTCGGACTGGCGGGTGAGGTCCGCTGTTGCCGCAGCGTGTCGGGTCTGTGCGATCGCAAGTTCGGCCTGATATGTCGCCAGTCTGCTCGTGTATGCCCCGATTTCCGAGGCGAGGGTGGCCTTCTGAGATGCAAGCGTGGCGTACTTGGTTTGCTCCTTGGACAAGGCGGCCCTCGCCTCACGTTCACGCTCGAGCGCTTGATTCATGCGCTGCCTGATCTCTCTAAGCAATTGATTCGAGCGGTAGTCGCCTTGGGCGGTCTTGATCTGCATGTGCTGCAGTCGTTGCTCGACCGTGACCTGTTCCAACGGCATGAACAAGTGCGTTGGCGTAGCGTTGAACGTTTCCCAGTAAACATAGTTGCGTCGCTCCAGCCATTTCGAGACCGCTCGGTAGTGCTTCTCCGCTGTGCATTCCACATACAGCAGCGGACGATCTCGCCCGATCAGCGCCTGCGCGCCTTCCAGAACGTCGACTTCCATGCCTTCCACGTCGATCTTTATCACCTTGACGTCGCGGTCGAAGCGGTAGGTGTCAAGGGGCACCACAGAGATAGTCCCCTCGCCCAGGTCGAGGTGCTGCCCTCCGAGGTTGGCCGGCGTGTCGACGCCGAAGCGGGCAACCGACGACGCGCGGCCCAGCCCCACTTCGTGCACCGTGATCTGCTGCTCGAACCCGTTGAGCCGCACGCTCTCTCGCAGGGCGGCGCACAGATCACCATTGGGCTCGAACGCGGCTACGTTGCACTGAGCAATGGCTGCTAAGAAAAGCGTGTGGTTGCCGACGTTCGCACCGACATCAAGCACGAGATCGCCCGCCGACACTCGCTCGCGGATGTCTTCAAGCATCTCGGATTCGTAGGGAACCTTCTCCGTCGCGACCTTCTTCTGGATGTAGTCGGTAGCGACGTTCGGCACGTAAATGCGGTAGCTTCGCGCATTGACTACCAGCTCGACGACGGTCGATTCTGCAGAAGCGCCAGGGTCTTGAAGTTCTGAGCTCATGGTTTCGGAAATCGGTGTGGCGGCGCGTCAAAGAGCGAACGAACCGTTCACGACAAGACGCCTACTGCGTCGATCGCGATCTGGTGCGGGAGCAACTTCGCTGCAAGATCCTGGAATTCGCGGTGTGCAACCAGCACCACAACGATATCGCTGCGCTCAAGGGCCCCAGCTACGTCGACGAGGGCGCCGTCCGTCAGCGTGCGTGGCAGTGCGGAGACGTTCGGCTCCACGAAGTACATCTGTGCGCGAGTGGATTTGAGCAATTGCTCCGCCACATGCAGGGCCGGACTTTCGCGCAAATCATCGATGTTCGGCTTGAATGCCAAGCCCAAAACGGCGATGGTCAGTTGTTCTTCCTTGCGCTGCGCCGGGGTGGCGCACAGCCGGCTGACAGCTGCAGCCGCCCTGTCGAGCACCCACTGCGGCTTGGCGTCGTTCACCTCCCGTGCGGTGCGGATCAGGCGCGCCTCGGCCGGCGTCTTGTTGACAATGAACCATGGGTCGACCGCGATGCAGTGGCCGCCGACACCGGTGCCCGGCTGCAGTATCTTGACGCGGGGGTGGCGGTTGGTCAGTCGGATAAGTTCCCAGACGCTGATGTCGAGCTTGTCGCAAATGATCGAAAGCTCATTCGCGAATGCGATGTTCACGTCGCGGAACGAGTTCTCGCTGAGCTTGCACATCTCGGCTGTGCGCGCGTTGGTGATCAGCAGTTCGCCTTGGACGAAGGTCCGATACAGCGCCACCGCCCGCTCGGAGCAGGTCGCGGTCAGGCCGCCGATGATGCGATCGTTCTCGACCAGCTCGCGCACCACATGGCCCGGCAGCACTCGCTCGGGACAGTAGGCGACATTGACGTTCACTTCGCTGGCACCGGCAACCGGAAAGCGCAGGTCCGGGCGAGCCTCGGCCAGCCATTGCACGAGTTCCTCGGTGGTACCTACGGGCGAGGTCGATTCCAGCACCACGAGGTTGCCGGGGCGCAGCACGGGCGCTATCGATTCGGCGGCGGCCTTCACGTAGCTCACGTCGGGTTCATGGTCGCCCTTGAATGGCGTGGGCACCGCAATCAGAAAAGCATCTGCGGGTTCGGGTTTGGTTGTGGCGCGCAGGAAACCTTGCGTCACGGCGCTGTGCACGATCATGTCCAGCTCCGGCTCCACAATGTGGATGCGCCCCTCGTTGATCGTGTCGACCGCGCGCTGGTTGACGTCCACGCCAATCACTCGAATGCGGCGCGCGGCGAACATGGCGGCAGTCGGCAGGCCGATGTAGCCCAGGCCGATCATCGAGACGGTTTTGAAGGTTTCAGTAGCGTTCATGTTGTTGCCGTCTAAAGCTCAGGACAGGTGCGACAGCAAGGCCGCGGCGATCCGCTCGCAGGCTTGGCCGTCCCCATACGGGTTGTGCGAAAAGCTCATGCGCTCGTATTCACTGCGGTCGTCGAGCAGCTTGGCCACACCGTCCACGATGGCTGCCACGTCGGTGCCGACCAGTTTCACGGTACCGGCCGCGACGGCTTCCGGCCGCTCGGTGGTGTCGCGCATCACCAGCACCGGCTTGCCGAGCGAGGGCGCTTCTTCCTGGATGCCGCCCGAGTCGGTGAGGATGACCGTTGAACGCGTCATCAGGTAAACAAAGGGCAGGTAGTCCAGCGGCTCCGTCAGGTGCACGTTGGCGATGTCGGCCAGCAGGCGCTGCACAGGCTCGCGCACGTTCGGGTTGAGGTGCACCGGATACAGCAAGTCCGTGTCGGGGTAGCGCCGCGCCAAGTGGGCGATGGCCTCGCAGATGCGCTCGAAGCCGTCGCCGAAGTTCTCGCGCCGGTGGCCGGTAGTCAGCACCAGGCGGGCGCCTTCGCGCAGGAAGGGGAAGCGGGCCGCCAGCGTGGCGCTCAACTCGGGCGTGGTCGCCAGTTTGTCGCGCACGACCAGCAGTGCGTCGATGACGGTGTTGCCGGTGACGATGATCTGCGCTTCGGCCACGCCTTCGCGGCGAAGGTTGTCCCGCGAGGTGTCGGTGGGTGCGAAATGCAGGCGTGCCAGCGCGCCGGTGAGTTTGCGGTTGGCTTCCTCGGGCCAGGGCGAGTACAGGTTGCCGGTGCGCAGCCCGGCCTCCACATGGCCGACCGCGATGCGCTGGTAGTAGGCCGCCAGCGTGGTGGCGAAGGTGGTGGTGGTGTCGCCGTGCACCAGCACGATGTCGGGCCGCTCGGCTTCCAGCACGCCGCGCATCGACTGCAGGATGTCGCCGGTGATCGAGTACAGGTCCTGTCCCGGCCTCATGACGTTGAGATCGTGGTCGGGTTTGATTTCGAACAGATCGAGCACCTGATCGAGCATCTGCCGGTGCTGGGCCGTCACGCAAACGCGGCTGGTGATGCCGCGTTCGGACTCCAGCCGCTTGACCAGCGGCGCCATCTTGATCGCTTCGGGACGGGTCCCGAAGACCGTGAGAACTTTCATGAGTCTTGGTGTTTGCTTTGCGCGCGCAAGGCCCTGAAGCCGGCGACTGCAGGCTTCAGGGCCGAGAGACTTGCCGATCAGAAGTCGAGGATGACCTTCGCCGCGACAGCCAGTTGATAAATGATTTGCGTGATGCCGCGCGTGATCTCGACGCTCTTGGCCTCGATCTTGGGCAGCACCATCACCTCGTCGCCCGGCATCAGGGGGCCGCGGCCCGGATCGCTCACGCTGCCGTCCTGGCGCAGCACGACCACGCGGGCGTCGTCTTCGTCCTGGTTGTAGCCACCGGCACGCTGGATGTAGTCGGAGACCCTTGCATTCGGGTCCCATACCAAGGCGTTGGGCAGCAGGACTTCGCCGCTGACGAGCACGAGGTTGCTGCGCTCGGGCACGCGGAGCACGTCGCCGTCTTCCAGCAAGGTGTTCACGGCTTGCTCGCGATCCGCAAGCAGCACTTGACCGCGAGGCTCGGTTTGCCGGGCGCGCTCGATGAACTGCATGATGAGATCGGCCTCGCGCGTGCGCAGCGCGGCCTCTTCGCTGGTGGCCGAGCGTGACGTCAAGGCATAGGTTTGAAGGCTGCGCAGCGAGGCTTCGAGCATTTCCTTTTGCCGCTCGGCCACGGAGATGCGGTAGAGCTGCAGCGCGTCGACGTTGGCTTGCGGGGCGGGCTTCAGCAGCGCCAGGGCATCCTGAAGCTTGGCGCCGTAGGGGAGGATCAGCGTTCGCTCGCCCAGGTGCGCGCCTTCCACACGCACGAGGATCGTGCCGGGGTACTTGTCCGAGGTGAACAGCACCTCGTCGCCGTCTTGAATGGTGACGTTGGCTACCGCGCCGAGCGGGTGGTACTCGCTGCGTGTGTCGACGCCCACCTTGCGCACGATGCTCAAGTGGGTGGCGCTGGGCCGGGGCCGCGCCACGGCCACCAGATCGGCCGCGCTGATGACGGGTTTGCTGAATTCGAACAAGTAAGGGTTGAGCACATCGCCGCGGACCAGCACCGTGTGCTTGCGCGGATAGGCCACGACCGTGTCGCCGTCCTGCAGTTGCAAGGGTGCGATCTGGCCATCGAGAAGAAAGCGATAGAGGTTGAACTTGGCGCGCAGCTTGCCGGCACGCAGCACGTCCACCTCGAGGTAGCTGCCACGGTCGGGGTCGATGCCGCCCGCACGGTCCAGGTAGGCCAGCACCGAGTCGGACGACAAGCCGCCGTACAGGCCGGGCGCGCGCACGAAGCCAGTCACATAGATCTTTACCGGCTGAGCGGCTTCGAGCGTGGCATAAACGCCCGTGTTGGCGCGGAAAGTGCGCTTCGCCTGCGCCTCCACCTGTCGAGTCAGGTCGGCATTGCGCACGCCCAGCACGCTGACGGGCCCCACATTCGGAATGAACACGTTGCCTTGCGCATCGACCGGCTGTGTTTCGTCGAAGTTGAACGCGCCCCAGATGCGGATGTGAATCCGGTCGCCCACCGCAATCTGGTAGTCGGGATTGAACCCGCTGAAGGCCTCGGAGCCAAATCGGCCGGTGAAGATCTGCGAGCCGAAGACTACCGGCTGCGTAGACGTGAAAGGGTCGGGCGGCAAGGGATTGGTCTCGCGCGGTTGCGGATCACTTGCTTTCGCAGCCGGTACCTGTGCGGGAACGGGCGGCCGGGCGGGTGGCACGTCGGTCAGGCCGCGCGGGCTGAGATTGAGCGGGTCCACGAACACCTGCGCGTGACCGCCTGCGCTCAGCATCAAGAGCAGCGCACAGGCGCAGGTACGCAGGGCAGCGTGCGGTGCCAGAAAAAATGAAGTCATGTCAGTCGAAGGTGCGGCGAGAGTCACGTCAATCTTGATGCTCGCGGATGGTGGCTATTACCAGCCGGGTAATGCCATAGAGCAGCAGGCAGATCACAGCCAGTGTCACGAGGTTGTAGATACGGCGCGGATAACGCGCCGTCTCCGGCAACGAGGGTGGTTCGATCACGACAAGGCTCTTGAGCTTGCGTGACGCCTCGATCCGGGCGTTTTCCACGGCGGCGAGCGACAGCTTGTAGGCGTCTTCTGCAAAACCGGCTTGCAGGATCAACTCCTGGAAGTCGGCGGCCAGCCGGTTCAGACGCTCGCCGGTGCGGCCGGACGTGGCGCGCAGGCGTTCGATGTCGAGTTGGGAGCGCGTGGCTTCCAGCTGGCTGCGCAAGGCCTTGATCTGGTAGGAACTGTCGTTCAGGAAGGTGCGCGCATTACGCAGTTCGGCCTCCTGCTGTGCCTGCTCGCTTTGCAGTTTGGCGGTCAGTGCGCTGCTGGCCTCGGCTTGGGTCAGCGGGTCGAGCAGCTTGTTCTTGGTCTGGAAGGCCAGCACCTGGGACTTGGCCTGCTGCAGGCGTGCTGCCGCCCCCTTGAGCTCGTTCTCGGCGAAGCCCATCTGCTCGCGCGCCATGCGCTGCGAAAAGTCGTTCACGAAGCGTTCGCTCTCTTTCAGGATGGCCGCGTTGAGCGCCTGCGCAAACGCCGGTTCGAAGCCCTGCGCTCGCACCGTGAGGAGGCCCGCGATGTCGTCGAAAGTCACCTCGACACGGCTTCGGTAGTAGTCCAGAAACCATTCCTGGCTCACGCCGTCGTAAAGGCGGTAAAGCGGATCGGCCGTCTCGGCCTCGAAGTGGCCACGAAGATCGAGTTCGGCGTCGAGTCGGTTCAACAAGGCGAGCGAGTGGATGAACTGGCGCAGGTAAAGCGTGTCGTCGCGCGACGGCGGGTTCACGCCGCCCAGCAGCATTGCCACGCCCGGTACGCTGCCGGCTGAATCTTGGCTGGCCTGGCGCACCGTGACGATGGATTCGCTGACATAGCGGTCTGCCGCGAGCAGCGCGTAGTAAAGCGTGGCCAGCAGCAGCGGCAGCGCGATGATCAGCAGTTTGAGGCGGCGCGGGGTGAGCGCCAGGAGCTGGTTCATAGGTCGGTCTTGGACTGGAGTTCGGGAGGGAGTGCAGCCGCTGTGGGGGCAGGCACCACAGGAGCGGCTGGTGCGACCGGCCCGCGTTTGGCGCGCGGCGAGGTCGGCGCCGACGGACCTTGATAAGCCAGGATGCCGGCTTCGACGTCTTCGAACACCGTGGCCGTTCCGTCCTTGACCAGCACGACCACGTCGCACCACTGGCGGATGTCGGCCATGTTGTGTGAAACGAGAATCAGCTTGGCCTTCGAAAGGCGCGTGCGAAATACTTCCTGCCCCTTCTTGCGGAACTGCGCGTCGCCAACCGCCATGACTTCGTCGATGAGGTAGTAGTCGAAGTCGAAGGCCATGCTCAGACCGAAGGCAAGCCGGGAACGCATGCCCGACGAATACGACTTGACCGGCAGGTCGAAGTACTCGCCGATCTCGGCGAAATCCTCAACGTAAGCGATCTTCTCGCGCATTGCCTTGCCGGTAGCGCCATAGATGCGGCAGACGAAGCGGACGTTGTCGCGTCCGCTCAAGGTCGGCTGCATGCCGCTGCCCAATCCGACGGGCCAGGAAATGTTGGCGTCGCTGACGATATGGCCGCAATCAGGCGCGTCAATGCCGCCGAGCAGACGCATCAAGGTGGACTTGCCGGCCCCGTTGGGGCCGATCAGGCCGATGCTGGCGTCGTCCGGGAAACGGAAACTCAAGTCGCGGAAGACGTAACGCCGCCCGTGCAGCGTGGGATACGACTTGGTGATCTCGCGCAGTTCGATCATGACAAGAGCGTCAGCTCGCCAGCAGGCGCAATCGACGCACCCTGTACAAGGCCAGTCCGAAGGCCAGGGTGATCAGTGTCAAGTAGCTTGGATAAGCGAGATTGACTTCGTCGATCACGTGGTAGTTCTCGACGAAGTAGCCGCGGTGGATCTCGACCAGATGCAGCAGGGGGTTCCACAACAGCCAAGGCAGGAAGTTGGCCGGCAAACTGCTCACCGGAAAAATCACGCCGGACAGGAAGTACAGCGGCATGAACATCAGCCGAACGAAAACCCGAAACTGCGGAAAGTCGTCGGTGGACACGGCCAAGATCAGCCCAAGCCCGAAACCCAGCGCAATCATCACCAAGCCAGCGACAGCCAAATGCAATGGATGATCCGGAAACCACTGCATGCCGCTCCAGCCGAGCACGGCAAGGAAAACGAAGAAGATCGCGCTGTAGATCAGCACTTCCATCGCGGCGCGCGAGACCACCACGTCGATCGGTTTGACCTGCCGGTAGCCGAACAGCCCGCGGCTGCTGTCGATGGCACCCATGACTCGGGTCATGACGTTCCGAAAGACCAGGAAAGGAATCATTCCGGTTACCAGGAAGAGCGGAAAAGGCATGCCCGGCACTACCCGGCTGCGCAGGTAGCCGAACACCATCAGCATCATTGCCAGTAGAGCAACCGGCTCGAAAAGCGCCCAAAGGCCGCCGAGCCAGCGGCCTTCAAAACGTGCCTTGAGGTCGCGTTGCAGGAGCGCGAACCACACCGCGCGTTGCACTTGCCACGGCGTGCGCCGGCCCTGCGTCCCGCGTGCGGTCGGGCTCGAACTCAAGGGCGCTCCTCGCGAGCGAGTTCAGCGCGCAATGCAGCGATCGTCACTTGCAACTGTTCGAATTCAGCTTCTTTGCGACCAAGAAAGCGGCGCGTGAGACTGAGCTTTTCGCGCAGCCCTGCTGGGGTGAGCAGGTACGCGTAGGCGAGCTTGCGATCGCTGCGGCGGAAGTTGCGCGCCTTGACAAGGCCGCGGTCGAGCAGGGCGTGAAGCAGGTAATGGGTCTTACCCAAACTCAAGCCGAGCGCCGCCGACAACTCGCGTTGTGAGAGGGTCGGTTGCTTCTCCAGCACGCGCAAGACCTGGAGCCGGGCGGCGTCGGTATCGGCGGCACGAGCAACTGTGGGTGGCATGCTCAACGTGTTCACGATGTGAACGCGGAGTGTAGCGGCGCCTTCTGAACCCTCAGTCGAAGCCCCTGGCATCGCCCAGCGCGGGCGCAACGGCGTCCTTGGGCGACAGGATGGGAGCTGTACCGAGTTCCGGCCAGCGGATGCCAACGCCGTGATCGTCCCAAGCCAGCGCTGCTTCTGCCGGGGGAGCGTAGTAGTCTGTCGTCTTGTACAAGAAGTCAGCACTGTCGCTGAGTACGAGGAATCCATGCGCAAACCCCGGCGGAATCCACAGCTGCCGGTGATTGGCCGCGCTCAGATCCACACCCACCCAGCGCCCGAAACGCGCGCTCGAACGCCGCATGTCGACCGCCACGTCGAACACCGCGCCCGCCGTCACCCGCACCAGCTTGCCCTGCGCATGCGGCGGCAACTGGTAGTGCAGGCCGCGCAGCACGCCGCGCGCTGAGCGCGAGTGGTTGTCCTGTACGAAGGTGACCGAGTAGCCCACCGCGGCATCGAAAGCCTGCTGGTTGAAGCTCTCCATGAAAAAGCCGCGCTCGTCGCCGAAGACTTTCGGCTCGATGATCAGCACCTCGGGCAGGGCGGTGGGGATGACGTTCATGGCTCGGTCAGTGTGCCGCGAGCGGCAATCGAAGGCAGCTCATATCAGGCCCGCGAAGCGATTGAAATCGCGGTCGACCGTGACCACGCGTTTCAGGCCGCCACACAGTCGAAGGAGAAATTGCTCAGTTCGGCGCGATCCGTGGCGTGCTCAAAGGTGATAGCAAGGACCTGACCCTGGGCGTCCGAGTCAAGCAAAGTGTTTTCGTCGAGGTCTCGGGTTTCTGCCACGCTTCCAGCTTTCAATTCAATGAAGAGCGTGTCCGTGTCTTCGAAGTAGCGAATCTTCATGGCGTGAAATCCGGTCGGGATGCCCTTGAGCGTAGTGGCTGCAGTCGCTCAAAACACCCGCTCGTTCAGGACTTTCATCAGGTATTGCCCGTAGCCGTTTTTCAGCATCGGCCGCGCATGCACCTCCAACTGCTCCGCGCTGATCCAGCCCGAGCGGTAGGCAATCTCTTCGGGGCAGGACACTTTCAGACCCTGGCGCTTCTCGAGCGTGGCGATGAACTGGCCCGCTTCCATCAGGCTGTCGTGGGTGCCGGTGTCGAGCCAAGCGTAGCCGCGGCCCATGATTTCGACGCCCAGCGCGCCTTGCGCCAGGTAGCGCGCGTTCACGTCGGTGATCTCCAGCTCGCCGCGCGCGCTGGGCTTGATGTCGGCGGCGATGTCGCAGACCTGCTCGTCGTAGAAATACAGTCCCGTGACGGCGTAGTTGCTCTTCGGCGTGCTCGGCTTTTCCTCGATGCTCAGGGCGCGCTGCTGCGCGTCGAAGGCGACGACGCCGTAGCGTTCGGGGTCGGTCACGTGGTAGGCGAACACGCTGGCGCCTGCGCCGCGCTCGTTGGCGTTCTTCAGCAGGCGCTGCAGGTCGTGGCCGTAGAAGATGTTGTCGCCGAGCACCAGCGCGCTCGGCTGACCGCCGACGAAGCTGCGCCCGAGAATGAAGGCCTGGGCCAGACCGTCCGGGCTGGGTTGCACGCAGTAGCTCAGGTTCAGGCCCCAGCGCGAACCATCCCCCAGCAGCGCCTCGAAGCGCGGCAGGTCCTGCGGCGTGCTGATCAGGAGAATGTCGCGGATGCCCGCAAGCATCAGCGTGCTCAGCGGGTAATAGACCATCGGCTTGTCGTACACCGGCAGCAATTGCTTGCTCAGTGCGAGCGTGGCCGGGTGCAGCCGGCTGCCGGAGCCACCGGCGAGGATGATGCCTTTGCGCGTCGTCATGAGTCAAAGTTGAATGTAGTGAACAGGGCCAGGGTACGACTCGAGCTGCCGGTCAGCCGTGTACAGCCATGCGGGGCACACGATCGCTTGTGCGAGAAGCAATCGGTCGAACGGATCCTTGTGCAGCACCGGCAGGTCGAGCACAGCAATGGCGTCAGTCGATCGCACCGGAAGTTCCTCGAAGCCGGCTTCGATTGCACCGCGCCAGGTCAGCGCTGGTCGGGCTTTGAAGTCGTGCCTGCCCTGCGCGGCCTTGATGGCGATTTCCCAGATGCTGGCCGACGAAAAAAGCACGTCGTTTGCCGGATCTGCGAGATCGTCGCGCACGCTCGCCGGGAGCCGATGCGGCGAGTCCAGTGCCCAGAGAAGGATGTGAGTGTCGAGCAGGATTCTCAAAGCGGCGTGTAGAAAGAGTTCAGCACCTCGTCGGGCAGCGGGGCGTCGAAGTCATCGGGAACCGTGAGTTGGCCTGCCAGCAACCCCAGTCGCCGCCGTGGCTTGCTCGCCTCGAGCGGCATCAACCTGGCGACCGGCTTGCCGGCGCGCGCGATGATCACTTCCTCGCCGGCTTCGACGGCTTCGATCAGCTTGGACAACTGGGTTTTTGCTTCATGCACGTTGACGGTGGTCATGGGGTGCTCTGCGTGCGGTTGGGGATGGCTAAGTATGACTAAGCAGCTTGAGCTGGTCAATCCGACGCCCGCACATGGCCGTAAGCCGCAATCACGCGCCGCAGATTTCCGCGAGCAGGCGTTCGACTCCGTGCTGCCAAGCCGGTTGGCGCAACCCGAATGCTGCCTGCACTTTTCGCGTATCCAATCGCGAGTTCAATGGCCGCTGGGCAGGCGTCGGAAACGCCGTGGTCTGAACCGGCTCGATTGCTAGCGCCTCCACCTTGATGGCCTGCCCGTGCGCCCGCGCCCACTCGATGACGAAGCGCGCATAGCCGTACCAACTGGTTTCGCCGCTCGCCACCGCGTGGTAAGTGCCGGCCAGCTCCGGGCGCTGCTGCAGCGTGCGCAAGGCATGCGCGGTGATGTCGGCCAACAGGTCGGCGCCGGTCGGCGCGCCGATCTGGTCGTCGATGACGGTGAGCCGGTCGCGCTCGGCGGCCAGCCGCAGCATGGTCTTGGCGAAGTTGCCGCCGCGTGCGGCATAGACCCAGCTCGTGCGCAGAATCAGGTGCCGGCAGCCGCTGGCGCGGATGGCCTCTTCGCCCTCGAGTTTGGTGCGGCCGTAGACGCTGAGCGGGCCGGTCGGTGCGTCCTCGGTGCGCGGCGCGGCGCCCGAGCCGTCGAACACGTAGTCGGTGCTGTAGTGGACCAGCCAGGCGCCGAGCGCGGCCGCTTCGCGCGCCAGCACGGCGGGCGCGGTGGCGTTGAGGGTGCGCGCCAGTTCGGGCTCGCTCTCGGCTTTGTCGACGGCGGTGTGGGCCGCCGCATTGACGATCACGTCCGGCCGCACCGCCTGCACCGTGGCGGCGAGCGATTCGGGCCGGCTGAAGTCAGCGCTGAGTCCCGTGCTGTCGAAGTCGAGTGCCGTCAGCTCGCCCAGCACGGCCAGCGAGCGCTGCAGCTCCCAGCCGACCTGGCCGTTCTTGCCGAGCAGCAGGATCTTCATGCGCCGGGCGCCCGGGTGGCGTAGTTCTGCGCCATCCAGTCGCGATAGCCGCCGCTTTGCACATCCGCCACCCAGTCGGCATTGGCGAGGTACCACTGCACCGTCTTGCGGATGCCCGAGGCGAAGGTTTCCGCGGGACGCCAGCCGAGTTCGCGCTCGATCTTGCGTGCGTCGATCGCATAGCGGCGATCATGGCCCGGCCGGTCGGCCACGAAGGTGATGAGGCGCTTGTAGGGGCCGGCCGGGTCGGGCCGCAGTTCGTCGAGCAGCTTGCACACGGTGTGCACGATGTCGATGTTGGCCTGTTCGTTCCAGCCGCCGATGTTGTACGTTTCCCCGAGGCGGCCCTTGGCGAGCACGGCGCGGATCGCGCTGCAGTGGTCGCCCACGTAGAGCCAGTCGCGCACCTGCCGGCCATCGCCGTACACCGGCAGCGGTTTGCCCGCCAGCGCATTGACGATCAAGAGCGGAATCAGCTTCTCGGGGAAGTGATAAGGCCCGTAGTTGTTGGAGCAGTTGCTGGTGACGACCGGCAGGCCGTAGGTGTGGTGCCAGGCCCGCACCAGGTGGTCGCTGGCTGCCTTGCTGGCCGAGTACGGGCTGTTCGGCTCATAGGCGTGCGTTTCGGTAAACGCCGGCGCATCGGGCGCGAGCGAGCCATAGACCTCGTCGGTGCTCACATGGTGAAAGCGAAACGCGGCCTTCTTGTCCGCCGGCAGCGCGGACCAGTGCTGGCGTGCCGCTTCGAGCAGGGTAAACGTGCCTTCCACGTTGGTACGCATGAAAGCGCCCGGACCGTGGATCGAGCGATCGACATGGCTCTCGGCCGCGAAGTGCAGCACTGCGCGCGGCCGGTGCTCCGCGAACAGCCGGTCGAGCAGTGGGCGATCGCAGATGTCGCCCTGCACGAACACGTGGCGGGGGTCACCCTGCAGCGACGCCAGATTGCGCAGGTTGCCGGCGTAGGTGAGTGCGTCCAGGTTGAGCACCGGCTCGCCGGTGGCTTCGATCCAGTCGAGCACGAAGTTGCTACCGATGAAGCCGGCGCCGCCGGTCACGAGGATCACGGCTGGCCCGCCGGCTTGTCGTTGGCCACGCGGCCGTAGGTGTCTTCGAAGCGAACGATGTCGTCCTCGCCCAGATAGCTGCCCGACTGCACCTCGATCAATTCCAGCGGCAGCTTGCCGGGGTTGGCGAGCCGGTGGGTCTGGCCCAGCGGGATGTAGGTGCTCTGGTTCTCGCTGAGCAGCAGCGTTTTGTCGCCGCAGGTCACCTCGGCGGTGCCCGAAACCACGATCCAGTGCTCGGCGCGGTGATGGTGCATCTGCAGGCTCAGACGCCCACCCGGCTTGACGCAGATGCGCTTGACCTGAAAGCGCGGGCCGGCATCGACGCTGTCGTACCAGCCCCAGGGCCGGTGCACCCGGCGGGGGAGGGTCGCTTCGCTGCGCTCGCTCTTTTGCAGGCGGGCGACGATCTGCTTGACCTCCTGGCTGCGCTCGCGGTCGGCCACGAGCACCGCGTCGGGCGTCTCGACCACGATCACGTTGTCCAGACCCACGGCGCTGACCAGCCGGCTCGTGGCATGCACCAGCGTGTTGCGGCTGTTCTCGAACATAGTGTCGCCGTGGCCCGCATTGCCGTCGGCGTCGCGCTCGCTGACCTGCCACACGGCGTCCCAGGCGCCCAGATCGCTCCAGCCGGCCGCGAGCGGCAGCATCTTCACCGTGAAGCCCGCCTCGGGCTGCGCCGGGCTCGGCTCCATCACCGCGTAGTCGATGGATTCCGACGGGATCGCCGCGAACGCCTTGGCGTCGGGACGCACGAAACTCGCATCGGTGCTGCGCCCGTCCCAGGCCGTTCGCGTGGCCGCAGCGATGTCGGGTCGGAAATGGCTCAGCGCCGCCAGCCACACCGATGCACGCAGCACGAAGATGCCGCTGTTCCAGGCGTAGCCGCCGTCGGCAAGATAGCGTTGCGCCGTGGCGAGGTCGGGCTTCTCGACAAAAGCCTTCACCTGCCGCACCGGCCCGCGTCCCTCGCTGTGGATGTAGCCGAAGCCGGTTTCGGGCCGGTCGGGCACGATGCCCAGCGTGACGATGCCGCCCTCGGCGGCGACATCGATAGCCGCTAGCAGCGCCGTGTTGAAGGCCGCTGCGTCGGTGACGGTCTGGTCGGCCGGCGTCACGACCATGATCGGATCGGCAGCGCCGCTGTGTCCCGGCTCAGCGGCCTGTGCCGCGAGCGCGGCCAGGGTCAGCGCCGGCGCTGTGTTGCGGCCCATCGGCTCGAGCAGCAGTGCGCCAGCGTCGATTTTGATTTCGCGCAGTTGCTCGAGGAGCATGAAGCGGTGCTCCTCGTTGCCCACCATCAGCGGCCGCGCAGCCGACACGTCGCCGCCCTGCAGGCCGGTCAGCCGCAGCACCGCTTGTTGAAAAAGCGTCTGCGATCCGGCGAGTGCCAGGAACTGCTTCGGGTACAGCGCGCGGCTCAGCGGCCACAGGCGGGTGCCTGAACCACCGGCGAGGATGACGGGGACGATGTGATGCATAAGGGCTCCAGCGGCAGCACTATATCGGCGAGGGCGCCACCGCCTGAAGGACAGGACCGGCTGGCTACACTCGTTCGATGCTGCTGTTTCTTTGCGCGTTTGCCGCTTCGGCCGCGCTGACCCTGCTGACCGTGCGATCGGAGCGCGGCCACGCCGCCTCGGTCCTCGACCGCGGCCGCAGCGGCCCGCAGAATTTCCACGCCAGACCGGTGCCGCGCATCGGCGGCATCGGCATCTTCAGCGGTTTGTCGGTCATGGCGGCGGTGCTCTGGTGGTTTGCAGAGCTCGAAGTGACCTGGCTGGCCGTGGCGCTCCTGCTGTGCGGGACACCGGCCTTCGCGGCGGGGCTGCTGGAAGACTTCACCAAGCGTGTGCGCCCGAGGTGGCGGCTGCTGGCCACCGCGATCTCGGCCGCGCTGGCGGTGCTGCTGCTCGACGCCACCATCACCCGCACCGACCTGTGGGGGCTCGACTGGGTGGCGGCCTTCCCGCTCGGAGCCGCCTTCCTGGCGATCTTCACGGTTGCGGGCATCGCCAACGCGGTCAACATCATCGACGGCTTCAACGGCCTGGCGGCCATGTGCGTCGTGATGATGCTGCTGGCCATTGCCTATGTCGCAGGCCAAGTGGGCGACCAGGCGCTTGCCACAGTTGCTCTCGTGGGGGCGGGCGCGGTGCTCGGTTTTTTCGTGTGGAACTATCCGGCCGGCCTGATCTTCCTCGGCGATGGTGGGGCCTACTTCATCGGCTTTTTCGTCGCCGAGCTCGGCATCCTGCTGTTGCAGCGCAATCCGGAGGTGTCGCCGCTGTTTCCGCTGCTGATGGCGATCTATCCGGTGTTCGAAACGCTGTTTTCCATGTATCGGCGCCGAGTGGTGCGCGGCCGTGCGGTCGGCATGCCCGATGGGGTGCATCTGCACAGCCTCGTGTACCGGCGTCTGCTGCGCTGGGCGGTCGGCAAGCAGGACGCCGCCGCGCTCACGCGCCGCAACTCGATGACGGCGCCCTACCTGTGGCTACTGTGCATGCTGGCGGTCGCGCCGAGCGTGCTGTTCTGGGACAACTCGCGTGTGCTCGGCGGCTTTATCCTGCTGTTCGCGTTTTCGTACATCGTGCTGTACAGCAGCATCGTGCGTTTCAAGGCGCCGCGCTGGTTGGTGTCACGGCGCTGAGGACCCGGGTTAGGGCACGGTAGCCCCCTCGAGCCGCCGATATCGGCTCTCCCCGATAATCTTCGGACATGCAAAGTGAAATGACCCCCGCGCTGCCGGCCTCGCCGGCCGAGGCGCCACCCGCCCGTTTCGACACTCTCGCGCTCGACCCCAAGCTGCTTCGTGCCGTGGCCGACTCCGGGTACATGACGATGACGCCCATCCAGGCCAAGGCGATCCCGCTGGTGCTGGCTGGGCGCGATGTGATGGGCGCAGCGCAGACCGGCACCGGCAAGACGGCGGCCTTCTCGTTGCCGCTGCTGCAGAAGATGCTGCGCCACGAAAGCAGCAGCACCTCGCCGGCGCGCCATCCGGTGCGCGCCCTGGTGATCGCGCCGACGCGCGAGCTGGCCGATCAGGTCGCCAACAGCATCAAGACCTATTCGAAACACACGCAGCTTCGTGCGACGGTGGTCTTCGGCGGCATCGACATGAAGCCGCAGACGGCCGAGCTCAAGCGCGGCGTCGAGGTGGTCATTGCCACGCCGGGCCGGCTGCTCGACCACATCGAGGGCAAGAACTGCTCGCTGAATCAGGTCGAGTACGTTGTGCTCGACGAAGCCGACCGCATGCTCGACATCGGCTTTCTGCCGGATCTGCAGAGAATCCTCAGCTACCTGCCGAAAACGCGCCAGACGCTGCTGTTCTCGGCCACCTTCTCGCCCGAGATCAAGAAGCTGGCGCAGAGCTACCTGCAGGATCCGATCCTGGTGGAAACTGCGCGCCCGAACGCTACCGCCTCGACGGTCGAGCAGCGCTTTTACCGCGTCGAAGACGACGACAAGCGCGCGGCGGTGCGCCAACTGCTGCGCCAGCGCGGCATCGGCCAGAGCCTGGTGTTCGTCAACTCCAAGCTGGGCGCCGCCCGGCTGGCCCGCGCCTTCGAGCGCGATGGACTCAACACCTCGGCGCTGCACGGTGACAAGTCGCAGGATGAGCGGCTCAAGGCGCTGGCCGCCTTCAAGGCCGGCGAAGTCGATCTGCTGGTGGCCACCGACGTGGCGGCCCGTGGCTTGGACATCGTCGACCTGCCGGCGGTCTTCAATTTTGATGTGCCCTTCAATGCCGAAGACTACGTGCATCGCATCGGCCGTACCGGCCGGGCGGGGCAGTCCGGGCTGGCGATCACTCTGGTATCGCGCGACGACGCGCGGCTCATCGCCGACATTGAAAAGCTGATCAAGAAGAAGCTGGAGATCGAGCCCTTCGAGGCCGAGGATGACCGGCCTCGCCGTGCACCGCGCCGCGACGACGGCCCGCGTGACGAAGCGTCGCGCGTGCGTTCCGAGGAACGAGCCCCTGCACCTCCGCGCCGCTACAACCCGCCGGCCCCCCCGGCCGACCCGTTCTTCAGCCAGCCCTACGAAGCCCAGGTCTCGACCGGGGAGGCGGCGCCAGACAGTGCCAGTCGCGAGGCGGCATCGGCTTCGAGTGGGCTGTCGCGCTACAACAAGACGAAGAAAAAGGTCGCTGCGCTGCTCGGCGGCTGAGGCCGTGCTTGGCGCCGCCGGACGCGGCAGCCTTTGCGAAGCAAGGCATACGCCGGTCGGATCCTTGCCCTGAGCAGTGAGCGCACGCGAAAGCTCTTCAAGCCAGCAGCGCAAACACCGCCGGCACATCGCTCGGCAACTCCAGCGGCCGTTCGCGCCAGCCGGCCACGTCGTTAGTGCGTGTCCAGCCTGCCGCCAAGGTCAGGCCGCAACTCACGCTCAACCGGGTGGTCGGTGCCAAAGTGGCGAGCAGCCCGCGCATCAGCGCGGCGTTGCGGTAGGGCGTCTCGATCATCAACTGTGTCTGGCCGAACCGGCGCGACAGCGTCTCCAGTTCCTTGAGCCGTTGCGCCTGGGCCGACGCCTCCTGCGGCACATAGCCGACGAACGCGAAGCTCTGGCCGTTGAGCCCGCTTGCGGCCAGCGCAAGCAACAGGGCGCTCGGGCCCGCGAGGGCCTGCACCGCCACGCCGGCGGCATGGGCGGCGGCGACCAGCGCGGCCCCCGGGTCGGCAACCGCCGGTAGGCCGGCTTCGCTGATCAGGCCGATGTCATGACCTGCCAGGGCCGGCGCGAGCAGCGGCCGCAGGTCGGGCACCGCGGCATCGGGGCGGCCCTTGGGCGGGCGGGGCAACTCGCGGATATCGATCGCCTGCAGCTGCTGCGACAAGGGCACGAGCGCATCGACGCGCTTGAGAAAGGCGCGCGTCGTCTTCGCGTTCTCGCAGACCCAGTGGGTGAGTCGCGCGGCCGTTTCAATCACGTGTTGAGGCAGCACGCCGCGCAGGTCAGGCGCGGCGCTGCCTTCGCGCACGGTGCCCAGATCGAGCGTGTTCGGCACCAGCAGCAGCCGACCGCTCACACGAGGCTCCGCAGCGCATCGATGCCGGCCTCGCGCAGCAACCGTGTGGTGGCGATCAGCGGCAGGCCGATCAGCGCGGTCGGGTCGTCGGACTCGATGGCGTCCAGCAACGCGATGCCCAGACCTTCGGACTTGGCACTGCCGGCACAGTCGTAGGGCTCTTCGGCGTACAGATAAGCCGCGATCTCGGCCTCGCTCAACTCGCGAAAACGCACGCTCACCGGCACGCGCACCACGCGCTCGAAGCCGCGCGCCGGGCGCAGCACCGCCACCGCGGTGTGAAAGACGATGGTCTGCCCGCTCATCGAACGCAGTTGCGCCACTGCACGTTCGTGGTTGCCCGGCTTGCCGAGCGGCGCGCCGGCCAGGTCGGCCACCTGATCCGCGCCGATCACCACCGCGTCGGGATGGCGCCGCGACACCTCGTGCGCCTTGGCCAGCGCCAGCCGTTCGGCCAGCGCGGCCGGCGCCTCGCCGCACAGTGGTGTCTCGTCCACGCGCGGCGAGTCGCTCGAAAAAGGCAGGCGCAGGCGTTCGAGCAGTTCACGGCGATAGCGCGAGGTCGAACCCAGGATCAACCGGGGAGTGGACAAAAGGGCATTCATGGCGGCATTGTCGGGGCCGGCCATAAACTGCGATCCGATGAAATCGCGTGAATTCGATCCGCTGCGG
>NZ_JACDCU010000418.1 GCF_013817365.1 Methylibium sp.
CAACCGGATAGCGGCTTTCGGTCTCGTGCGAACGCTGAAGGGTGCTAAATAACTCCAGAAGCCTTCTCGAACCCCCCGCTCTGCAGATATGCCTTGATTTCCGTGGCCGTGAACAACTTGAAACGCTGTATATCCCGGCTCAGGTTGTGCGATTTGGCGATAAGATGCAGGTGGTTTTCGAGGGATGACGAAGCCGTAGATGACCGCTTCGCGCTGAAGGAACCGCCATGAATCCAGGGCAATATTCACCGTCTTGTGCCGGGTGAACAGTGGCAGCCAGTGGTTTATCGTCGCGGTAAGGAAGTGCGGGCATGGTTCTTGGCGAACACGGTAAGGCCTTTGAGGCATGTCGAGTGATCTACTGCGCATTCCGGTCAATCTGATCAGCCAATCCGGAGCAAACTGATCACCCGTTCCGGTCGAAACTGATCACCCCCTTCGGAGCGCAGCGACGCGGGGTTGACATTATAAGCGTGTCGACTCGGTATCGGTCAACGATCTCGCTCGCTTTCGCATCGATTCTCCTTTCAGATTAAGCCGGTAGGCGTTGTGCACGAGCCGGTCTAGGATCGCGTCGGCCAGGGTAGGATCGCCGATGAGGTCATGCCAGTGCTCGACCGGGTATTGGCTGGTCACCACAGTGCAACGCCGCTCGTAACGGTCCTCGAGGATCTCGAGCAGATCGCGCCGCTGTTCTTCGGTCAGGGCGGCGAGGCCGAAGTCATCGAGGATGATCACATCGAGGCGGGCGAGCTGTGCGAGGAGCTTGCGGTAGCGACCGTCACCTCGGGCGATGGCGAGCTCGGTGAGCAAGCGCGGTAGACGCAGGTAGCGGGCGGTGAAGCCCTGGCGACACGCTTGATGCGCGAGCGCGCACGCCAACCAGCTTTTTCCGATCCCGCTCGGTCCGGTGATGAGCACATTGAGGTGCTCGTGCAGCCACTGGCCGGTGGCGAGCTTTTTCATCAGGCTCTTGTCCAAGCCGCGGTGATGGCGATAATCGATATCCTCCAGGCAGGCGGTGGAACGCAGCGCGGCGGTGCGCAAACGGGTCTGCAAACGGCGGTTGTCGCGCTCGGTGCTCTCGGCGTCGAGCAACAGGCCGAGGTGCTCCTCGAAGCTCAGTGTATCGCTGTCGGGCACGTAGCGCTGAGCCTCCAATGCGCGCGCCATGCCGGTCAAATGCAAAGTGTGCAGTTTTTCGATCGTGGGATGGGTCAACATGAGGCTAACTCTCCTATCGTGGGTGTAGGTCAATGGTAATAACCGGCGCCGCGCACGTTGTCGTGAGTGATCGCCGGGGTGGAAGACGCCGTGGCCGGTAATGGCTCGCCATCCAAACCACGTTTCAAAATCGACTCGACACTCTTGTAGCTGTGAGCGCCGAGAACGAGAGCGCGCTGGCAGGCCCCCTCCAGACGCGCGACACCGTAGTGCTTACCCAACCGCATGATGCCCAGGCAGGAGCGGAAGCCCTGCTGGGGATGGGCGCGGGTGGTGAGGATGACCTCGATGAGCTTGGCGGTCGCCGCGCCGCTCTTTTCGGCCCAGTCGATGAGCCGCCGCGGTGTCCAGGCGGCGTAGTGCTGATGGGCCTTGGGCATGTGCGCCGGATCGGTGGTGTATCGCCCCAACAGATGCGAGCGCACGTGTGAGGCGACGCGTTGGCCGCGGTAGAATAGCTCCACGGTGTGCGCCGTGACGCGTGCGTCCACGACGTGACTGACCAGCGCGTAGGGCACCGAGTAGTAATGGCGGTGGACCTCGACGTGATAGTCGATATGCACGCGCGCTTGTCGCCACTCGGCGAACACGTAGGGCTGTACGGGCAGCGGCTTCATGGCCGGACGGTCGAGCTGTTCGAAGAGCGTGCCGCGCGAGCCTGGCAGCTTACGGAACGGACGCCGGTTCAGCGCAAAGAGCAATGTGTCGATCTCGGTATTCAGATCGCCGAGGCGGAAGAACGCATGATGACGCAGGCGCGCCAAGATCCAACGTTCGACCAAGAGCACCCCATTTTCAGCTTTGGCTTTATCACGCGGCTTTCTAGCCCGCGCTGGGATAATCGCCACGCCGTAATGTTTGCCGAACTCTTGGTAGGTCGGATTCAGGCCCGGCTCGTAGCGATCGGCGCGGGTGACGGCGCTCTTGAGATTGTCCGGGACGATCATTTCAGGCGTCGACCCAAAGTAGCTCAACGCCCGCACGTGCGACCCGATCCAGTCAGGTAGTGTTTGCGTCCACGTCGCCTCGGCGTAGGTGTAGTTACTCGCTCCCAGCACGGCGACGAAGATCTGCGCCGCACGGATCTCACCGGTACTGCGATCGACGACCGGCACAGTCGGCCCGGCGTAGTCGACGAACAGCTTCTCCCCGGCGCGGTGGGGCTGGCGCATGACCAAGTCCACCCGTGTGCTGTAGCGCCGGTAACGCTCGCAGAACTGGCTGTACTGCAGGCCCTCGGGGGCGACCGCCTTGTACTCTTCCCACAAAAGCGCCAGCGTCACGCCCTTGCGTTTGAGCTGGGCGTGCAGCTCGGCGAAATCCGGCAGCGGCCGGTCGTCGAGCGTAAGTGCCGCGGGCGGCGGATACAGCCGGCCCTCCAGCACCGTATCGTTCAGGTCGCACGCCGCTGCCCAGTCCACCCCCGCGACGCGCGCGCGGCGCAAACACTCTTGGACCGTCGCTGGCGACACCCCCAGGGTGCGGGCGATCTCGCGCCCCGAGCGCCGTGCTTCGTGATGCAGGCGCAGGATCTCTTTCGTCTTACGCATGGATACCCTCGTATTTGCCATTGGTCTCGCCCTTTCGTCGGAAAAATCCGACAGGGTAAGACCGGCGGCCGGGTTATCCCGCGTCGCATGCTTCGCTCGATAGGAAACCACTCCGGAGCGGTGATCAGATTGCCCCGGAATGAGTGATCAGTTTGGGCCGGAATCAGTGATCAGTTTCGACCGGAATCAGTGATCAGATTGATCCGGAATACGCAGATTCATCTTGCTGCTTTCAACCTCGAAGGAAACGCCCCTTGCGGACCCGCATGCAGGGCGTTGTGGGGGCCAGGGGTTAAACACCCCCGGCTACGATTAGCCGGTTGGTCATGCTAGTGCCGCCTTGAGACGAGCAAGATCCGCTAATGAACGGCCGAATCCGTCCAAGCTTGGGAAAAGCGCGTGAGGCGCAATGTTCATCGCCCGCAGCTGCTGCAGGATCACTAGCTTAAGATCCGCAGCAATGACAATCTTCCTGTGAATCACGCGTTCCGATTCGTCAGATGCGGTCGATACACAAGCATCAAGAATCGGGCCGTCATGCGGGGACAGAAGCTTCGTGCTGACGCTGAAGTGACCCTGCTGAATAGCAAGGCGTTGCGACCGAAGTTGCGGCCACGTAAACACGACGCGTTCAGGAGCTTTCGGGTCGACTAGGTCATCGTCGCTGACATTGACGGGACCTCGAGCGCCGTTCGCCCAATGTAGATCCAACGCTGCTGCGCCGACAACAAACAAGGCGCCATCGCAGTTAGGCAGTTGGTCGACAGCAAAATAC
>NZ_JACDCU010000078.1 GCF_013817365.1 Methylibium sp.
GCGCTCACATCGCGCGCCGTGCCGCGGTAGCCGGCGAAGCGGCCCGCCGCGTCCAGCACCGGCACGGCACTGTGCGAAACCTGCAGCGGGCCGCGCGGGGTTTGCATCGTGGTGACGACGCGGCTGAAGGACTGCCGCCGCTCGAGCAGCTCGAGCAGGCGCGCGTTGCCGGCGCGGGCCTCGCCGCGATCGTCGAGCAGCACTGCGTCGTCGATTCGACTGCCGAGCAGGGCCTGCGGTGTCAGCCCGGTGAGCGGCTCGAGCTCACCGCAAAGCCAGCGGTAGCGGTGCTCGGCATCGCTCTCCCACATCCAGTCGCCGGCGGCGCGCCCGAAATCGAGCAGGCGCTCACGCTCGCGCACGGCCTCGCGCTGGCGCTTGCGGGACATCAGCAGCTCGACCGCGGCGCAGCCCAGTTGCTGCAGGGTTTCGCGCTCGTCGGTGCCGAGGCGCCTGGGCACCACGTCCATGACGCACAGCGTGCCGACCGCCAGGCCCTCGATCGTCAGCGGCTGGCCGGCGTAAAAGCGCAGCCGCGGGCCGCCGACCACGAAGGAGTTCTCGCGAAAGCGCGGATCAGTGCGGAGGTCGGCCACCTCCATGAGGTCGGTGCCGAGGATGGCGTGCGAACAGAAGGTGTCGTGGCGGTCGGCCCCGGTGATGTCGACACCGATGCGCGCCACCACCCATTGCCGGGTCTCGTCGATCAGCGTGATCAGCGCGATCGGGGCACGGGTCAGCCGGGAGGCGCAGGCCACGAGCGCGTCCATGCCGTCGCTGGCCGGCGCGTCGATCGCATCGAGTTCGCGCAAACGTTCCACACGGTGCGCTTCTTCGGGGTGAACGGCTGCGTTCATGGCCTGTCGACTGCAAAGGAGCGGCGATTGTCGGCGCTCGCCGCGCCGGCGCGGCGTGGCAGGCTGCACGTCTTGGCGGCCTGCGCGCCGCTTTGCACGGCCGGGGGCGGTGCTTGGCGGATGGATGGCGCTGCTGGGTTGGCCCTCACCCCCGCCCTCTCCCAGAGGGAGAGGGAGCAATACATTCAGCGCTAACGCAAAGAACAGGGAATTGTTCCCTCTCCCCCTGGGAGAGGGCTAGGGTGAGGGCTTGCCGGAATGGACGCGAGTCGCCTTGCGGCTTCAGCCGCCCTTCAGCCGGCGCTCGAGGAAATCGAGCCGGTCCTGGCCCCAGAAGATCTCGCCGTCCACCACATAGCTCGGCGCGCCGAACACGCCGGCGTCGACGGCGGCCTGCGAGTCGGTCTCGTAGCGCTCCTGCACCGCCTGAGAGTGGGACGCTTCCAGGCGTGCGGCCGGCAGTTCGCGCTCGGCGAGCAGCGCGGCGAGCGTGGCCTCTTCGGCGATGTTGCGGTCCTGCTCCCAGACGGCGCGCAGGATGCTGTCGGCCAGCGACATCGCGGCGTGGGCGCCGTCCTGCAGATCGACGGCGATGATGAGCCGCGCAGCGTCGTCGCCCGGAACCGGAAAGTACTTGGGCTCGAGATTGAGCGGCACGTGCAGCCATTCGCTGAAGCGCCTGAGCTCGAGCAGCCGGTAGGCCTGGCGCTGCGGCGCGCGCTTGCCCAGCGGCAGGCCGCCTGAGACCGGGAACACCTTGCCGCCCAGATCGATCGGCAAGACGCGGACCTCGGCCCCTGCCTTGCGCGCGATGTCCCAGAAGCGCAGGTGGCCCAGGTAGGCGTAGGGCGACTGCGGGGCGAAGTAGTAATCGATGCTCAGGCTCATGGCGGGTCTCCTCGTGCGGCGCAGTCTAGGGCTTGCCACAAGGCCGGTGCGGCGCAGGGCATCTCAACGTGACGCGCCGCTGCGCGGGCGCAGCCGCTCCAGCGCCTGCTCGGCGAGCACCGGCAGCAGGTGGCACAGATCGTCGTAGGGGGCTGTCGGCCTGCGCCACCGCCAGCGCCATCGCGCGCACAAGGTGTAGGCGGTGCGAAAGGCTGTCGAGCTGGCTCGGCGAGGGCCAGCGAACGAGCGCGCGGTCGAGCAGTTCGAGCGCGTGGCCGAGCTCGTCGAGCGGATGGTCGAGCGCCTGCGTGTGGGCGAGCACGGTGCTGGCGACCTGCAGTTCGAGTCGGTTTGTCTGGTGCCAGAAGGTCGCGATCTCGTCACGCGCGATCAGCTCGTCCTGGAGCGTGCGCGAGGCGGCGAGCCAGGCGTCGATGGTCATTGCGGTCCCCATCCCGGTCGCAGTCGCAGTTGCGTTCGAGGGCGCCGCCGCCGCAGAGCGCGTGTTGCGGGCGCCGCTCAGCGCATCGGTCTGCCGCGTCCCAGGCGTCGCGCCGGACTCGTTGCCGCTCGACGCCGTGCCCGGATGGCTCTTGCTCAGCGCGGCGAGTGCGCGCTCCGGCTCGCCGCTGGCAAACGCCGCCAGCGCGGCAGCCATCAGCGCGTTCGACAGCGCATGTGCGCGGCGATCCGGGTCGGGATCGAAGCGCTTCTTGCTGTGCCAGGCCGCGGCGAAGAGCTGCGCCGCCGCGGCCATGTCGGCCGCCACATCGTCGAGCCGGCCGTCGTCTTCCGGCTCGGCAAGGCGCTGCGCAGCGCGGCGCAGCGCCAGGTGGCCGCGCTGACACTGCCGCTCGGAGGCGGCCGTGCCGCGTTCGGTTTCGGCGTCGTCGAGCGGCCAGCGCGCCACGCGGTCGTTGGAGATGGCGTCGAGCCGGTCGAGCAGCCGGCCGGCGGCTTGCGGCGAACGCGGATCGGCGCAGCGCGAGAGCGAGTTGACGAGTAGTTCGAGCTGGCCGATCTGCACGTTGGAGTACGCGCTGCGCGCGCCGAGTTGCAGCCAGCGCGCCGCGCGGTCGTGCTCGCCGAGTTCGCGGTAAGCCTCGCCGAGCGCGGCACGCACCTTGGAGTGCTCGAGCCAACCCGCGCGGTGCTCGTCTGCGGCCAGCGCGGCGACGAGCTCGTCGAGTTGCGCCTTCACCGCGGCGGCGGGCTTGTCGCCGGCGATGCCGACCACCTGCAGGATGCGCGCGGCCAGCTCGTCGGCGCTCATGCAGTGCCGGGCTGCGCGCAGGCGCGAGGTGCCGGCCGGGTGTTCGACCTGCACCGACGCCGGCACGAGCCGCCACTGCGGATCGCCATAGCACTGGTAGGCGCCCCAGGTGTTGTGGCGCAGGCCGCTGTCGGCGTAGACCGCCTGGCGCGCGCAGAGCACGGCCTCGCCGAAGCAGTCTCCTTGCAGCAGCGCTGCATATAAAGACGCGGCGAACTGCAGGGCGGCGCTGTCGTCGACCTGCCAGCCGGCCGCGACCACCGCGCGCGAACCCATGCGGATGAATTCGAGCGCCAGGCTGGCCGCGAGCACCGGGTACTGGCCCTTGGCGGGCGGCAGCTCGCTGTCGCGGCCGGAATAGCAGCCGTTGATGAACACGAACTCGGGCACCGGGCTCATCTGCCGGACATCGGCCGCGCTCAGGATTTCCTGATCGCTCAGCACCATGCCGGTCTTGCGGAGTTCGCGCGCGGCCTGGCCGATGTCGAGCTGGCGCACCCATTGATCGACAACGCCGTGACCGCACAGGTGCAGCAGCCGGTAAGGCCGCTCGAGCAGGGCGATGCGCACCTGCTCGAAGCTCACGCTGTCGCCGATGAGTGCCACTGGCTCGCCGATGCGGCCGTCGGCATCGAGCAGTTCCTTCACCGCGCGCGCCTCGGCGAGGGCGCCGGGCAGTGCCGAGAAGTTCAGGGGCTCGCCGTCCTGGCCGCGCCAGTTCGCGGTGCTGGGCGCACCGACGATCAGCGCGTGGCGGCCGAGCAGCGCTGGCAGCAGGCGCTGGAACTCCTCGGTCGCGCGCTGCCTCACCATGCCGGCGTGCACGACGAAGGGCCGTGGCCGGTCGCCATCGGCCGGGCCGGCCAGCGGCGGGCTGAGCAGCTCCCACGGATAACGCGCGGACTCGTCGTCCAGCACCAGCACGGTGTTGTCGAGGTTGGCCAGGCGCTCCTTGAGCTCGAAGGGCAGCAGCATCTGGAACAGCACGCCGCCGAAGCGCGGGTCGGTCGGCCCGGCGATGCGGTCGTTGCCGGCGGCGCGGTTGTCGCTCACGCGGTCGATGAAGCGGCGCAGGCTGGCAACGTCTGAATAGACCTGCGTCGATTCGACCCGGGCGCGCTCGCCGATCAGCGCGAAGTTCAGGCCGCCGGTCGGGTTCTGGCGCACGATGAGGCGCTGCCAGACCGAATCGACCGTGCGCGGCCGGTAGCCCGAGAGGCCGCCCTCGCGCACTTCGAGCACCGGCACATTCCAGCGCAGCCGCTCGGCCCATTCGTCGCGCTGCAGCAGGCGGCGCAGTTCGTAGGCGGCGTCGAGCGCGACGTGTTCCTCGATCTCCAGGATTTCGACCTCGCCGATGCGCACCGGCTGGCCGACGCCACCGCGCATCTGCAGCAGCATCTGGGCGGCGCGCCACACGCCGAACAGCACGCCGGCCAAGCTGTCGCGCGGCGTCACCGCCTGCACGTGGGTGCCGATCAGCACGGTCGAAAGCCGCAGATCGACCGTCTCGCCGGCGGCAGCGGCATAGGGATCGCGATGCACGTGCTCGAAGGCATAGCGCAGCACGCCGCGGGTCACGGTGTCGGCCAGCACGCCGGGCGTGAGTTCGCCCACCGTGCCCACGCCCAGCATCAACGCGCCGGGATAGGCGGGCGGCTGCGTGCTGCGGTTGTTGGGCCGCAGGTAATGGCCGGTGCGCGTGGCGCCGACGAACAGACCCAGCGAGAGCAATTGCGAGAGCTGGCCGTCGAGCTTTTCATCGACACGCTTGGCCGCACCCGACAGTTCGGCGTTCTGGTAATGGCCGACCATGAGCGGGTAGCGCGCGTAGTCGAGCCCGCCGTGGATGACGCGCACGGCGATCGGCTCCGGCGCCAGCGCGGCGGGCGGCGTCGCCACGCTGTGCGCGAGGACGTAGGCGGCCAGTTCCTCGTCGTTGGCCGGCAGCAGTGCCGGCTGCGCGATCGGCGGCATCACGGTGAGCTCAGTCGGCGCACCGCTTGCGCTGCGCGCGCGCGGCGGCTGCTGCGGCAGGCGCTGCGTGTGGCCGGCGGTGAGCAGCTCGAAGTAGGCCTCGAAGCTGGCGGTGTGGTCGGGCAGGCTGCCGTGTTCGCACGGCGCGTACCAGGTGCGCTCGGCGGCGAGGGTCGAGTTCCAGGGCACGGTGCCGTCGCCCTCGTGCGTGGCCATGAACTCGATGGCGCGTGCCGGCGTGGACGAGGCTTCGCCGAGGGCGTCCTCCCACGGGTTTTGAGGGGTGCGCATCTGCACGGCGGTGGGGCCGCTGCCGGCCACGTAGAAGGCGGCGGCGTCGCTGCGCAAGGCCTCGAACGAACCTCCGAAGGCGCCGCCCACGAAGGCGCGCGCCTCGGCCAGCACGGCGGCGTCGGGGCGCTGCACGCTGCTGTCGGCGTCCGCGATGCGCTGCCAGGCCTGCGCGCCGAACAGGTCGCCGAAGTTCGCGTCGGGTTCCTGCGGCAGCATCTGCAGCAGGCCGGGGAAGCCGGCGCCGAAGCGCGCCATGTCCTTGTCAGACACCTTGCGGGCCATCATCGACAGCATGCTGGCCAGTGGGTACTGGCGCAGCAGCAGCATCGCGGGGGCATACGAGCCCTTGTTCGGTGTGCCGAGCATGACGAGGCGGCTGCCGCGTGGCTTGAGCCGGGCCCACAGCGCGCGGCCGGCGGCATCGACATACAGCGCCTGGCGCGCCACCAGGCCGCCCATCGAATGCACCAGCAGGTGGATCGGCTGGGTGGCATCGGCCAGTGCGGCGTCGATCTCGAGCAGACGGTCTCGCAACTGCATGCCGCTGTCGGCGATGGGGCGGCGCCAGTCGAAGGGCACGGCGACGACGCGAAAGCGCGATTGAGCGCGGTCGAGCAGCCGCTCGTAGCTGGCGGCGAGCAGGCCGCTGGCGCGCAGCGGGTCGGCGGCGTCGAGCGCCAGGTGTTCCAGCGAGCCGTCGAGCATCGCGCCCAGCGACAGCCAGATCAGCTCGCCGCTGCCGTCGGCCTTGGGCAGCGCCAGTTCGCTGCCCATGATGCCGGGCAGCACCACGAGCACGGGTTTGTGCGCGTTCTCGCTGCGCTTGAGCTCGGCCAGCCATTCGGTGAAGGTGCGCCGGGCCAGCGGATCGCCCTTGAACACCTGCCACACGCCGCGCGTGGCTGCCTCGTCCGTGGCGAGCGGAGAGAAACCCTCGTCGCGGCCGGCCAGGGCGGCGAGCAACGCCGCACGCGAGTCGCTCCCGGGCGCGAAATAGCCGAAGTGCGTGACCGCCGCGCCTTCCAGGCGAAGCTCAGTGGCGCCTGCTGCTGGCGCGCCAGACCGCCGAACATCGACAGGGTGTGGACTACGAAATCATGGTCGTGCAGCCCGTAGAACACGTCGCCGAGCAGCGTGACGATGCCGCCCCAGCCCTTGCCCTTCGTGTCGCCAGCAATCACGCGCAGGCGGTCGGCCGGCTGCGCGCCGCAGTGCGCGAGGGCCAGGGTGAGCGGTGAGCCTGGGATCATCGCCTCGAGGCCCGGCAGGCGCTTGGCATCGGCGCGCGCGGCGACCAGCGAGCGAACGAGCTGCCCGAAGCGGTCGAACAGCACGCTGCCCACGCCGCCGAGCGCGAGGCCGACGGCGCGCAGCAGCAGCGAAAGGAACAGGTCGGTGCGGCCGTCGGCCAGCAGCGTGCCGCGCGCGGGGCAGGCCACGCGCACGAAGGTGCCGGGTTGCAGCCGCTGTGCGGCGGCCGGCAGCGCGTCGAACAGCGCGGTGACCAGCGCGGCGTCGGGGTGAGCCTCCTTCTTCCCGAGCGGGCCGAAAAAGCGCGCGAAGGCCTCGCGCGCCGGCTCCAGCCGGCCGGCGCCGCACAGGCTGAACAGCTCGCCGACCAGGCCGCCGCGCGAATGCGAAACCATGTCCACGGTGACCACCGGCCGCGCCGGCAGGGCTTCGAGCAGGGCGGCGATGAGCTCGGTGACGTTGTCGAGCGGGCTGCGCGTCAGGCTGCGGTGCTCCCACGCAAGAAGAGTGCAGCGCTCGGCCAGCGCATCCAGATCGGCGGGTTCCTCACGCCCCTCGCCCGCGGCCCACAGCTTGCCGAAGCTGCCCGCCGTGCTCGACGCGGTGCCGTGCAGGAACAGCAGCACGCGGTCGCCGCGTGCGGCGTTCGGCCCGGAGCCGGCGAGCGGCTGCCAGCGCTGCTCGCGCCACTGCAGCAGCAGGCCGCCGCGCTCGCCCAGGGCTGGATCGAGCGTTGCGTTCTCGAAGGCCGCACACAGCTTGGTGGCGAGCGGCGCCTCGCTCGGCTTCTGGCCGGGAAACCAGCGCTGCACCGTCTTGCCCAGCAGGGCGCCGAAGTCGTAGAGGCGGTCCAGGCTGGTCGGTTCGGTCAACTCGCTGACCGTGTAGCGCTCGACCGGCGCGCCAGTGCCGCGCGTGGCGCCGGTACGCTGGCCACCCAGATCGAAGGGCAGCTCGATCTCGACCCCGCCCGTGGCGCTGCGCTGCGTGCCGGCCTTGCCGTGGCGGGCGACGAAATCGACCGGATCGGTATAGAACACCGAACCGTCCGCGAAGTGCACTTCGAGCACGGCGTTCGGCCGGGCGAGCCGCGCCGCATCGAGCCGGCCCGGCGCGCCGCCGACGCTGCGCTCTTGGCGCCGCAGCGTGGCGCCGTCGCCGAGGTGCTCGGCGCACCAGTGATCGAAGGGGGCGGTGCCGGCTGTTTTGCCGAGTGGCGTCACGGCGAGGCGCTGCTCCCTGCGGGCGGCGGCGTCTTTTGCGCTGGGTCTGTCGGCCATGCGGGCTTTCCGCGGCGCGCCCCCGCGCCGCATGCCCGGATGTAGCCGCGAGCGGGAAAGGCGTCAATCCTGCCAGTGGGCAAGGATCGCCGCGCTGCGGTCGGGCTATCCCTAGATTGAAGCCCGCAACCCCCGGGCCCGGGGGTGCCGACCGGATTCGAGACCGTTCACTATCAGTGCGCGTTCGGGACCGTTTCGCCAGATCCCTTCTATTAGGCTCATCAATCTCTTCTGAGAATCGCAATGAAAAAAAGTCTCCTCGCTTTGGCCGCGCTCTGTGCCGTCACCGCCGCCAATGCCCTGACGGTCACCAACAGCAACGACGGCAGCGTCCTCGCCAATGCAGTGCTCGGTGCTTCCAGCAGCCTCATGATCGTGGGCGGCTCGCAGACAGTGACCGGAAATGCCAGCCAGTCGGGCACCTACACCGGCTTCAACCTGGCACCTTCGTCGGGCAGCACGCCGACCTTGAACCTGGCCAACGGCATCGTGCTGTCCAGCGGCACCGCGAGCGTTTCGGACACGAACACCAGCAACAACACTTCGGTCTCAGTCGGCACTCCCGGCCTGGCCGCACTGACCACGCTGTCTGGCACCGACACCTTCGATGCCAGCGCCTTGTCGTTCAGTTTCACGGCGGGCGCGGGCCAGAACGCGGTCAGCGCGAGCTTCGTGTTCGGCACCGAAGAGTTCCCTACGCAAAGCGTGACTGACATCTTCGGTTTCTTCGTGGACGGCGTGAACTACGCGAAGTTCGCCGACGGCAGCCTGATCTCCAACGCCCCGGGCGGCGCCACGAACTTCATCTCCAACCCGGTCGGCGCGGGCCTCTACGGTATCGAATACAACGGCCTGACCAATGTGCTGACCGTCACCGGCCTGCTCGACACCACGCTCGACACGCACACGCTGACCATCGGCCTCGCCGATACCAGTGACCGGATCTTCGACAGCGGCGTTTATGTCGCCGGTCTGATCGGCACCACCACCACCGGCGGCGGCGGCATCGGCCCGATCCCGGCGATCCCGGAGCCCGAGACCTACGCGCTGATGCTGGCCGGCTTGGGCCTCGTGGGCTGGGCGGCGAGGCGTCGCAAGGCGCAGGCTTGATCAATCGAGCTTGGATTCCGCGGGCGTTTGCCGGCCGACGCACACAAGGGGCCGTTCGGCCCCTTTTTCATGGCCAGCGCTCATGAACATTTCCTTCTGGCGCTCGGTATGCGGAGAGGCTCGACGTTCTCACCACTGAATCCCTGTTTTCTGCAGGAGTGGGGCAAGCACGCCTTCATGAACCGGATCATGCCGGGCGAACATCGGCGCCGGTCGGCTTGACCGCCGCTTACAGCAGCGGCCTCAGATACCGCCCCGTATAGCTCGCAGCGTTCCCCGCCACCTCCTCCGGCGTCCCCACCGCCACCACCCCCCCGCCGCCCGCCCCGCCCTCGGGGCCCATGTCGATCACCCAGTCGGCCGTCTTGATGACGTCGAGGTTGTGCTCGATCACCACCAGCGTGTTGCCGGCGTCGCGCAGTTGGTGCAGCACCTGCAGGAGCAGCGCGATGTCGGCGAAGTGCAGGCCGGTGGTGGGCTCGTCGAGGATGTAGAGCGTGCGGCCGGTGTCGCGCTTGCTGAGCTCCAGCGCGAGCTTGACGCGCTGCGCCTCGCCACCCGAAAGCGTGGTCGCGCTCTGGCCGAGGGTGATGTAGCCCAGGCCCACGTCGAGCAAGGTCTGCAGCTTGCGAGCGATCGTCGGCACGGCGCTGAAGTAGCTGTGCGCGTCCTCCACCGTGAGCATCAGCACTTCGGTGATGTTCTTGCCCTTGTAAAGGATCTCCAGCGTCTCGCGGTTGTAGCGCGCGCCGTGGCACACGTCGCAGGGCACGTACACGTCGGGCAGGAAGTGCATCTCGACCTTGAGCACGCCGTCGCCCTGACAGGCCTCGCAGCGCCCGCCCGCCACGTTGAAGCTGAAACGCCCCGGCCCGTAGCCGCGTTCGCGCGCGCTCGGCACTTCGGCGAAGAGCTCGCGAATCGGCGTGAACAGGCCCGTGTAGGTGGCCGGGTTGCTGCGCGGCGTGCGGCCGATGGGGCTCTGGTCGACGTTGATGACCTTGTCGAAGTGCTCGATGCCTTCGATCTCGTCGAAGGGCGCCGGGTCGACGTGGGTCTGGTAGAGCTTGCGCGCCACGGCCGCGTAGAGCGTGTCGTTGACCAGCGTGCTCTTGCCCGAGCCGGACACGCCGGTGACGCAGGTCATGAGGCCGACCGGAATTTCCACGGTCACCTTGCGCAGGTTGTTGCCGCGTGCGCCGGCGATGCGCAGCGAGGTGATGCCGCCGCGGGCGGCCCAAGCGCGCTGGCCGGGCGTGGGTTCGTGCTTGCTCTTGCGGGGCGGCGTGCCGGGAACATCCTCCCCCTCGGCAACGCGGACGGAGTCCGAGCGCCACGGTGTGCGCTGCTGGGGCACTTCGATGCGCAGCGCACGGCCGAGGTACTGGCCGGTCAGCGACTCCGGCTCGGCACACACGTCGGCCACGCTGCCCTGCGCGATCACGCGCCCGCCGTGCACGCCGGCGCCGGGGCCCATGTCGATCACGTGGTCGGCGGCGCGGATCATGTCCTCGTCGTGCTCGACGACGAGCACGCTATTGCCGATGTCGCGCAGGTGCTTGAGCGTGCCGATGAGGCGGTCGTTGTCGCGCTGGTGCAGGCCGATGCTGGGCTCGTCGAGCACGTACATCACGCCGGTCAGGCCGGAACCGATCTGGCTGGCCAGGCGGATGCGCTGCGCCTCGCCGCCACTGAGCGTGTCGGCGCTGCGGTCCAGGCTCAGGTAGTTGAGGCCCACGTCGTTCAGGAACTTCAGGCGCGAGGCGATCTCGCGCACGACCTTGTCGGCGATTCCGGCCTTCGCACCTTCGAGCTGCAGCGAGGCGAAGATGGCCAGTGCCTCGCGCAAGGTGGCGCGGCCGATCTCGTAGATAGGCCGCGCCGTGCCGCTGGCCGCATCGACCAGCTTCACGTGGCGCGCTTCGCGCTTGAGCCGCGTGCCTTCGCAGGCGGGGCAGGGCCGCGCGGCCTGCAGGCGCGCCAGATCCTCGCGCACCGCCGCGGAATCGGTCTCGCGAAAGCGCCGCTCCAGGCTCGGCAGGATGCCTTCGAAGGGATGCGAACGCTTCACGCTGCGCTGCTTGCCGCCGCGGCCTTCGGCGGTGTAGACGAAGGCGATTTCCTCGCTGCCCGAGCCGTGCAGCAGCATCTGCCGGTGCTCGGGGGCGAGCTGCTCGAAGGGCGTGTCGATGTCGAAGCCGTAGCGCGCGGCCACGCTTTCGAGCATGGAATGCGTGTAGGCATTGCGGCGGTCCCAGCCCTTCACGGCACCGCTGGCCAGGCTGAGCGAGGGGAAGGCGACCACGCGCTCGGGGTCGAAGGCGGTCACCTCGCCCAGGCCGTCGCACACGGGGCAGGCGCCGACCGGCGAATTGAAGGAGAACAGCCGCGGCTCGAGTTCGGCCAGCGAATAGCTGCATACCGGGCAGGCGAAACGGGCGGAGAACAGGTGCTCGCGCCCGCCGGCCCCGACGCCGCTCCCGGGTGCGCCGTCGATGCCGGGCGTACGGCCGCTGCCGGAGGCGCCCGCCGCGTCTGCCGCGTCCATCTCCCAGGCGAGGGCGCGGCCGTCCGCGAAGCGCAGCGCCTGCTCGAAGCTTTCGGCCAGGCGCTGGGCCATTTCGGGGCGCACCTTGAGCCGGTCGATGACGACGTCGATGTCGTGCTTCTCGTTCTTCTTGAGCTTGGGCAGGTCGGCGACCTCGAACACCTGGCCCGGCTGGCCGCCCGAGCCGATGCGAAAACGCACGTAGCCTCGGGCCTGCATGTCCTCGAACAGCTCGGCGTGCTCGCCCTTGCGCTCGCGCAGCACGGGGGCCAGGATCATCAGCCGCGTTTCCTCGGGCAGGGCCAGCACGGCATCGACCATCTGGCTGACGCTCTGCGCCTGCAGCGGCAGGTGGTGG
>NZ_JACDCU010000419.1 GCF_013817365.1 Methylibium sp.
TGAGTGAGCGGCCCGACCACACGATGCAAGGGAGCACGGTCATGGAATTCAAGGCGCGGCATGCGATCGGCTTGCCGGTGACGGGCGAGGCGCTGGTCGCGCACGACGGTTTTTCGGCGCGCTACGATCTGGACCGCATCAACGGCACGTTCACGCGGCCGGCCCACAAGCTGGTGGGCCAGTCCTACGTGGGCAAGGTTCTGGTGCTCGATACCGCGAAGGGGGGCGTCGCCAGCGCGTGGATGCTGCACGAGATGGCCTCGCGCGGCATCGTGCCCAAGGCCATCGTCTTCAACACCGTCAATCCGATCCTCGCGCAAGGGGCGGCTTTCGGCGACATCACTATGCTGGCCGGCTTCGACGAAGACATCACCGCGAAGGTGCTCCATGGAGCGACGGTGGAGATCGATCCGGCGAACCGGACCTTGCGGGTGCTGTAGCGAGGCGGGTTCGGCCGGTCGGTCGCCGGCTGCTGCAGAACGCTGCGGCCTGGGGCGCGATGTAAGGATTCGGTTGCGCGGGCGACACTTGGAAGTTACGCCGCCTTGTCGCCTCCCCGCATGCCTTCTTCGCCCACCGCTCCCGGCCGCGCCTGTCCACTGCACTACCGCTACGCCGCCGGCGTGTTCGCGCGGCCGGCCGAGTTGCAGGCCGAGGTGCTGTACGTGGTCGGCGGCCTGTACGGCAACCTGTCGGCGTGGCGCGAAGCCGTCCGACAGCTGGCCCTTGAAGAATGCGCGGCCGGCGCCGGGCGTGTTGCGCTCGTGCTCAACGGCGACTTCCACTGGTTCGACGCCGACGCCCGCTGGTTCGGCGAAGTCGAGCGCGCGACCGCCGGCCATCTGCGCCTGCGCGGCAACGTCGAGACCGAGATCGCCGATCCCGAAGCCGGCGCCGGTTGCGGCTGTGCCTATCCGCAAGATGTGTCGGATGCGGTGGTCGAGCGCTCCAACCGGATCATCGAGCGCCTGCGAGAGGCCGCGCGCGAAGTGCCCGGCGTTTCGACTGCGCTGGCAGCCTTGCCCATGCACGCGGTTGCGCAGATCGGCGAGACGCGCTGGGGCCTGGTGCATGGCGACGCCGAGTCGCTGGCTGGCTGGGGTTTCGACGCCGCCTCGCTCAGCGCGCCGCAACAGACCGCGTGGATCGAACGCACGCTGCGCGAGGTGGGGGTCGACGGTTTCGCCTCGAGTCACACCTGCGCGCCGGCTTTGCGCGCCTTCACCGTCGACGGGCGCGAGCGGTTGATCATCAACAACGGCGCGGCCGGCATGCCGAATTTCGCCGGCAGCCGCGCCGGCGTGATCACGCGCATCGGCGTCTCGGCACCGCCCGCCGGCCTGCCGGTGCTCTACGGCCGCACGCTGCGAGGCGTGCAGGTGCACGCGCTGGCGCTGCATTACGACCACGCTGCCTTCTTGCACCGCTTTCTCGCGGTGTGGCCCGAGGGCAGCGACGCGCATGCCTCCTACTTCGCGCGCATCGTCGACGGGCCCGACTGGTGCATCGCACAGGCGCTGGGCGCCTGCGAAGCGCGCGCCTGAACCCTTCTCCCATCACCCACCGAGGACTGCTCGTGCAAAGACGTTCCCTGCTCGCCGCTGCCGCGGCCCGCCTCGCGCCCATCGCGGCATTCGCAACGCGCGATGCCCATGCCCAGACCGCCGAGCCGCTGCAATTCGGCGTCGGCCTGTTCCAGCCCGACCGCGAGAAGAACGAGGCCACCTATCGCCCGCTGGCGGCCTGGCTCGAAGCCCGGCTCTCGCGCCGGGTCGTGCTGCGCACCGTCGATACGTGGGAAGGCCTGGCCAAGTCGCTCGCCGCCGGCGAAACCGACATCGCGCTGATGGGGCCCTGGGGCTACGTGCTCGCCAACAACGAGGCCGGGGCGCAGGCGGTCTCGACCATCCTGTACGAAGGCAAGCCCGAGTACCGCGCGATCATGATCACGCACCCCAAAAGCGGCATCCGCAGCATCGACGACCTGAAGGGCCGCAGCTTCGCCTTCGGCGACAAGGGCTCGACCTCCGGCTACCTGATCCCGGTGCACGAGTTCCAGAAGCGTGACATTGACCCCAACACGCACTTCTCGCGCGTGATCTACACCAGGCACCAGGCGATCGAGACCCAGGTGGTGCGCGGCGAACTCGATGCCGGTGCCGACTACAACCGCAACCGCGACGCGATGATCGCGCAAGGCCTCATCAAGGCCGAAGACAGCCGGATCTTCTGGACCTCCGCACCGCTGCCCAACGACGCGATGGCCGTGAGCGCCACCCTGGCGCGCGACACTGGCTTCGTTGCGAAGCTGCGCGAGGCACTCGAAGCCGTTGCCGGCGAGCTCGCACGAAATCCGCAGCTGCTGCCGGCCCGCTACACCGGCTTCGTCAGCAGCGACAACACCGCTTACGCGGCCATCCGCGATGCCGGCCTGGCGACAGGCAAGCTGATGCCGCCGCGGCGTTGAAGGCGCTCAGGGCCTGTCGACAGGGGGTTCGTGTGACCGGGAAAAGAGGCGCTCCACGATGAAGCTCGGCAGCGCCCCGCGCGCCGGGACGGCACCGGCGCAATGGCGCTGGCAATGGGTGCTGCTCGCCTATGCCGCGCTCATCGCCGCGAGCCTGGGCAGCCTGTTGGCACAGGGCGACCTGAGTTTCGGCCGCAACCCTTATCAGAACCTCGTGCGCACGCTGGACGAGCTGTCGCGGCCGAGCTTTCTCGATCTCTGGTTCGGCGAACCGCGGCTCGAATACCGCTCGGACGACGGCCGCCTGCTGCGCGTCGAGGACCGCCGCGCAGTGGAGGCGAGCTGGCTGCGCGGCCTGCTCGAGGCGACGTGGACGACGCTCAAGATCGGCACGCTCGGCTCCTTCTTCGCCGGCGCGATCGCGCTGCCGCTGGGTTTCCTGGCCGCGCGCAATGCCGGCGCGCCGGCGTGGTTGGCCTCGGCCGTGCGCGCATTGCTCGACGCCACGCGCTCGATCCACACGCTGGTCTTCGGCCTGATCTACGTGGGCATCGTCGGCCTCGGGCCGATGGCCGGCATATTGGCCATCGCCTCGCATTCCCTCGGCAGCTACGGCAAGCTCTACGCCGAGGCGATCGAGCAGGCCGATGGCAACCTGTTCGAAAGCGGCCTGGCGCTCGGCCTCGCGCCCTGGCAGGTGATCGCGCACGCCATGCGGCGCGGCTTCTACCCGGCCTTCGTTTCCACCCACCTCTACCTGTGGGAATTCAACGTGCGCGACTCGACCGTGCTCGGCCTCATCGGCGCCGGCGGCCTGGGCCTGCTGGTGTCGGAGGCCGTCAGCCTGTTCCAGTGGGAGCGGCTGGCCACGCTGCTCATCGTGATCGTGGCGCTGGTGGTGGCGATGGACCGGCTCGGCGCGGGGGTGCGTGCGCGGCTGCTGCGCACGGCGGGGCGCTGAATGCGGAGCGCCCTTGCGCCTTCAGCCGATGCGCCGCGCGATCAAGGCCGCCAGACGCGTGCGCACTTCCTCGCTCATC
>NZ_JACDCU010000079.1 GCF_013817365.1 Methylibium sp.
GGCGTGGCGCCGCGCGTCGTGAATGCGAACAGCCGCGCCGCGACAGGCGCCTGTTGAGCAAGCAAGGCGGCCCACGATGCGTGACGGTGCACGGCGGCGTACTCGTGATAGTCGAGTCCCGCGCGCTGCAGGAGCTTGTCTTCCATCGAAAAACCCAAGGGTTCCACCAGGTGGAGCGTGCAGCCGGTGTTGGCGGCCATACGGATCACATTGCCGGTGTTCGGCGGGATCTCCGGTTGCACGAGAACGATGTTGAACATGCGGTGCAGTGAAGGGTGCGAGGATGAAAGCGAGCGCGCAGAGCGAGTGTCCGCAGGGCCCGCGCGGCAGGCTCAGGCCGGCGTGCGCGCAAAGACCCAGACCTGCACGTCGGCCACGCCGCTCTTCAGCAGCAGCCGCGATAGTTCGCCCAGTGTTGCGCCGGTGGTCATGACGTCGTCGATCAATGCGACGCGCAAGCCCTGTAGCCGGACCGTCTGTGCGATGGCGAAGGCGCCGCTCACGTTGGCCGAACGCTGTTCGCGTGGCAGGGCGATCTGGTGCGGCGTGTCGGTGACGCGCAGCAGTGCGTCCGCGCTGCAGGCCAGGTTCAAACGCCTGGCCAGTTGCGCGGCGAGGAGCCCCGCCTGGTTGTAGCCACGCTCGCGCAAACGCGTGGCGGAGAGCGGCACCGGCAACAGCAGATCAACGCCGGCTGCCGGCGGTGGGATTCGCGCCGCCAGCAAGCCGGCCAGCGCAGGCAGCAGATCGAGTGCCTCGTTGAACTTGAACGCCGTGAGCAGACCGTCCCAGGGGTAGCCGTAGTCGCAGGCCGCGATGGCGCGCGACCAGGGAGGCGGAGCGCGCAGGCAGGCGCCGCAAAGCAGCTTTCCGCTCGGGGCCCGCAGCGCGCAGCGATGACAGCGCGGGAAATCGGCCCCGAAGCGCAAGGCGCAGTCGGTGCAGATGCGCGCGGTGGCGCCGACGGTATCGGCATGGCAGACCGCGCAGCGGTTGGGCCAGTGGTCGAGCCAGGAGCTCAGGCCGCGCAGCCGCGGGCGGGGGTGCAGACAGCTCGGCATGAGCGGCTCAATATACTGCCGCGCCGATGAGCACCGTCCCTCCTGTCCCAGCGCCACAGCCCGGCCCGCAGCCGAGCGCCGTGCAGGCGCATCTGCGCCGAGCCGCGCAGTCCGCGCAGTCACCGTGGCTGCACCGCGAAATCGCGCAGCGGATGGCCGGGCGACTGTCTGTGGTGCTTGCGAAACCGGTGCGGGTGATCGATTGGTGGGCCGCACTCGGCGGCAGCGGCGGTGCGCTGCGCACTCAGTACCCGAGGGCGCACATCGAGGCGGTCGAGCCGACCGACGCGCTGCTGCAGCGCAGCCGGCGCGCGGCCCGTGCGCCCTGGTGGTCGCCACGGCGCTGGCGCGCTGCTTCGTCCTCGGCGTGGCGCGAGGACGCGCTGCCGCGCGAAGCGCCTGCGCAACTGTTGTGGGCGAACATGATGCTGCACTGGAGCGCCGATCCGGCGGCCACGTTCGCACACTGGCACGAGGCCCTGGCGGTCGACGGCTTCGTGATGTTTTCCTGCTTCGGTCCCGACACTTTGCGCGAACTGCGTGCGCTGTATCGGAGGCTGGGCGAACCGCCGCCCGCGCATGCCTTCATCGACATGCATGACCTCGGCGATGCGATGGTGCATGCCGGCTTCGCCGATCCCGTGATGGACATGGAGCGCCTCACGCTCACCTGGGCCGATGCGCCGAGCGCCCTGGCAGAGCTGCGTACTCTGGGCGGCAACGCTTCGGCGCAGCGACAGGCCGGACTGCGCACCCCGCGCTGGCTGGCCCGCCTGCACGAGTCGCTCGCGAGCGAGTTGACCGGCCCGGACGAGCGCCTGCATCTGACGTTCGAGATCGTCTACGGCCATGCCTTCAAGCCGGTGCCGCGGGTGCGCGTCGCGGCGCAAACGCGCATCTCGCTCGACACGCTGCGAACGATGGCGCGCAGCGGCGGCAAAGGTGCGGCCGATGCCTGAGTAAGTGAGGTCGCGATCAGCGGTGCGATAGACTCCCGCGCTGTGCGCAGGTGTCGCGGTATGGTCCGCGCCACGTGCGACAACGCAGCAAGGAGCCAGCAGCATGTCAGCGCCCACCTTACCGGACGGGCTGCCGGCGCACCTGATCTTCGGGCAGGTGCATGCCAGCGACGGACGCCGCGACAACGCGGCGATCTCTGTGGAGTGGGTTCTCAAGCGCAACTGCTCGCTGTCGCCCTCGCAACTGCTGGCGGTATATGCATCTCTGTGCGTGATTTCGTTGGGAATAGCAACATACTTCTGGGTCCAAGGTGCCACCCTGGTGATGCCGTTCGCATGGGCCGAGGTACTCGTGTTCGGTGTGACCTTGTTGCTTTATGCGCGTCACGCCGCCGACCGGGAACGCATCGCGCTGCAGTCGGGGCGCCTGACGGTGGAGCATCAGAACGGCGGGCGCGTCGAACGCGCGGAGTTCGTGTCCGACTGGGTGCGCGTGGAGCCGCAAGGTAACGATCGATCCTTGATCGAGCTGTCGGGTCAGGGCCGGGTCATCGCGGTGGGTCGCTACGTGCGTCCCGAACTGCGACGGGCGCTGGCCGAGGAGTTCCGCACGGCCTTGCGGCAATGGCCGTCGGGCGGTGAGTCGAGAGATTAGTTTGGAAGCGAGCATGATGAAGACGATCAAGGCCCTCAGGAGCGCCGCACTGACTGCGCACCGGCAACTTGTCCAGGCCGGTCTCGGCTTGGCGGTCCTTTTGACGACGACCGCCGCACGTGCTGTCAACGACCTGCCCGGCGGGCCGGCCGTTAATCAGCTCGACCTGCATCCTCCGGCGACGCGCATCGCCGCGGAGCAGCTGTGGTTGCACAACTTCATGATGATCCTGTGCACGCTCATCTTCCTCGGCGTGTTCGGGGTGATGTTCTATTCGATCCTGAAGCACCGCAAGTCCAAGGGCGCGAAGCCGGCCAACTTTCACGAATCGACCACGGTCGAGATCGCCTGGACCATCGTTCCTTTCATCATCGTGATCTTCATGGCGTTGCCGGCCACGAAGGTGGTCGTTGCGATGAAGGACACCACCAACGCCGACCTGACCATCAAGGCCACGGGCATGCAGTGGAAGTGGGGCTACGACTACATCAAGGGCGAGGGCGAGGGCATCGCCTTCGTCTCCACGATCGACGCCACGCACCGCGCCATGTCCGACGCCGGCCAGCCGGCCGGCGACGACTACCTGCTCAAGGTCGACAACCCGCTGGTCGTACCGGTCCAGCAGAAGGTTCGCATCATCACCACCGCGAACGACGTGATCCACTCCTTCGCCGTCAACTCGCTCGGCATCAAGCAGGACGCGATCCCCGGTTTCGTGCGCGACACCTGGTTCCGCGCGGAGCAAACGGGCGACTACTACGGGCAATGCCAGGAGCTGTGCGGCAAGGAGCACGCCTATATGCCAATTCACGTGAAGGTGGTCTCGCAGGACGACTACGCCGTCTGGGTCGAAGCCCGGAACAAGGAAATGTCGGCCCTGGCCGACGACCCCGCCAAAGTGTGGGTTCTGCCGGAACTGACCGCGCGCGGCGAGAAGGTCTATGCCGCCAACTGCGTGGCCTGCCACCAGGCCAGCGGCAAGGGGGCCGGGCCGATCAAGCCGCTCGACGGCTCGGCCATCGTGCTCGACGCCGACAAGTCCAAGCAGATCGCCATCCTGCTGCATGGGGCCGGTGGCGGCGCGATGCCGCCGTGGCCTCAGCTCTCCGACACGGAGATCGCCGCGGTCGTGACCTACACCAAGAACAGCTGGTCAAACCAGACCGGTCAGATCGTGCAGCCGGCCGACGTGGCCGCCGCCCGCAAGTAATTCCAGCCGTCTCTCCGAGGACATCCCATGAGTGCAGTTCTCCCCCACGATCATGTCGGTCACGGCCACGACGAAGCCCACGCGCACCCCCATGGCTGGCGGCGCTGGATGTACGCCACCAATCACAAGGACATCGGGACGCTGTACCTGCTGTTCTCGCTGACCATGCTGATGATCGGCGGCGTGCTGGCGATGGGCATCCGCGCCGAGCTGTTCCAGCCGGGCCTGCAGCTGGTCAATCCGGAGCTGTTCAACCAGCTCACCACCATGCACGGCCTGATCATGGTGTTCGGCGCCATCATGCCGGCCTTCGTGGGCTTCGCGAACTGGATGGTGCCGCTGCAGATCGGCGCGGCCGACATGGCTTTCGCGCGCATGAACAACTTCAGCTTCTGGCTGTTGATCCCGGCGGCCATCATGCTGTCGGCGTCATTCTTCATGCCCGGCGGCGCGCCGGCGGCTGGCTGGACGCTCTACGCGCCGCTGACCCTGCAGATGGGTCCGTCGATGGACATGGCCATCTTCGCGCTGCACATCCTGGGCGCCAGCTCGATCATGGGCTCGATCAACATCGTGGTCACCATCCTCAATATGCGCGCGCCCGGCATGACGCTGATGAAGATGCCGATGTTCGCCTGGACCTGGCTGATCACCGCCTATCTGTTGATCGCAGTGATGCCCGTTCTGGCGGGTGCGATCACCATGACGCTGACCGACCGCCATTTCGGCACCAGCTTCTTCAACCCGGCCGGCGGCGGCGACCCGGTGATGTACCAGCACATCTTCTGGTTCTTCGGGCATCCCGAGGTCTACATCATGATCTTGCCGGCCTTCGGCATCATCAGCCAGATCGTGCCGGCTTTCTCGCGCAAGCGGCTGTTCGGCTACACCTCGATGGTCTATGCCACCGCCTCGATCGCGATCCTGTCGTTCATCGTCTGGGCGCACCACATGTTCACCACCGGCATGCCGGTGACGGGCCAGCTGTTCTTCATGTATGCGACCATGCTGATCGCGGTGCCCACGGGCGTGAAGGTGTTCAACTGGATTGCCACCATGTGGCGCGGCTCGATGACCTTCGAGACGCCCATGCTGTGGGCGGTGGGCTTCATCTTCGTGTTCACGATGGGCGGCTTCACCGGCCTGATCCTGTCGGTCGCACCAGTCGACATCCAGCTCCAGGACACGTACTACGTCGTGGCCCACTTCCATTACGTGCTCGTGGCCGGCTCGCTCTACGCCATGTTCGCCGGCTACTACTACTGGAGCCCCAAGTGGACTGGGGTGATGTATTCCGAGACGCGCGGCAAGATCCATTTTTGGGGCTCGCTGATCTTCTTCAACATCACCTTCTTCCCGATGCACTTCCTCGGCTTGGCCGGCATGCCGCGCCGCTACGCCGATTACCCGATGCAGTTCGCCGACTTCAATGCGCTGGCCTCGGTGGGCGCGCTCGGTTTCGGTTTGATGCAGGTCTATTTCATCGTCTTCGTCGTCTTCCCCGCCATGCGTGGCATCGGCGAGAAGGCGCCGCAGCGCCCCTGGGAAGCGGCTGAAGGCCTGGAGTGGGAAGTGCCGTCGCCGGCGCCTTTCCACACCTTCGAGACCCCGCCCAAGCTCAACGCAGCGGCGACGCGGATCGTCGACTGAGGCGATGCGGGCAGTTACAAGCGAGCCGCAGATGGCCACCACGCGCGAGCAACGCAAGAAGAACCTGCGTCTGGCACTGATCCTGGCGTCGGTGGCGCTGGCGTTCGCGCTCGGCCTGCTCGCCAAGCTGACGCTGTTCGGCGCCTGACCGGCCGTTATGAACAAGCCTACCGACCGCGACGCCGGCGGCAAGTCCCCCGGCAGTGCAGGCATGCGCGGCGACAACCGCCGCATGCTCGGCAAGCTGGCCGTCATCACGGTGATGATGTTCGGCTTTGGCTATGCGCTGGTGCCCTTGTACGAGGCGGTCTGCGAGGCGCTCGGCATCAACGTGCTGTCTTTGTCCGAGCGCAACGCCACCGGCGCCGGCCTGGGCACCGCAGCGAACACTCAGATCGACCGCAGCCGCACCGTCACGGTCGAGTTCGACGCCAACGCACGCGGGCCCTGGGACTTCAAGCCGGCCGTGCGCTCGCTCGAAGTTCACCCAGGCGAGCTGACCACGGTGATGTACGAGTTCCGGAACACGCAGAACCGGGCGATGTCCGCGCAGGCGATTCCCAGCTACGCGCCCAAACAGGCGATGCGCCACTTCAACAAGCTCGAGTGCTTCTGCTTCAACGAATACCAGCTGCAGCCGGGCGAGTCCAAGCAGTGGCCGGTGGTGTTCTACGTCGATCCGAAGTTGCCGAGGGACGTGCGCACCATCACGCTGTCCTACACCTTCTTCGAAGTCGGCGGCAAGCCGGTCGCGCAGCAGTCCCCCGAGTCGCAAAGCGCTGAGCCGAGGGTCAAGGCGCCGTCATGAGCAGTGACCTGGGGTCCGCGGCGCGGCGCAAAGGCTCGTTCCGCCAGACGGCGCGGGCGGTAGCCTGGTCGTTTTTCGGTGTGCGCAAATCGGCCGACCAGGAAAAGGATCTGAGCGAGATCAACCCGGTGCACGTGATCGTCGCTGGCGTCATCGGTGCGCTGCTGTTCATTGCCGCGCTGATCGGCCTGGTGAGCTGGGTCATCGGCAGCGGCGTGGCCAGCTGAGCGCAAAGAGTCACGATTCGAGTACGCAAACAAAAAGGTCGAGCGGCAGCCGGCGGAGCGGGCCGCCTCGAAGCAGGCTTTGAATCCCCGAAAAGAGTTCTCAGGAGAAAACATGTCGGCAGCAATCCAGGGGCAAGCGCCTTACTACTTCGTGCCGGGGCCCTCGCGGCACCCGATCATGGCCGCCATCGGCCTGTTTTTCGTGATCCTCGGCGCTGGCCAATGGGTCAACGGATCGGACTGGGGCGCCTGGTCGGTGCTGTTCGGCCTGGTCTGGTGGGCCTTCGTGCTGCAGCAATGGTTCCGCGAAGCGATCAGCGAGAGCGAGAAGGGTCTGTACGGCCACCGCGTCGATCTGTCGTTCCGATGGAGCATGAGCTGGTTCATCTTCTCCGAGGTGATGTTCTTCGGCGCCTTCTTCGGCGCGCTCTACTGGCTGCGCCAGCATTCGGTGCCCAACCTGGGCGGCCTCGAGAACGCGCTGTTGTGGCCCGATTTCAAGGCGGTGTGGCCGAGCATGGCGGCCGGCGCGACCGCGTCGCCGGCCGGCGTGGTCGAGCCCTTCACCACCATGGGCCCGTTCTGGCTGCCGACCATCAACACGGCGCTGCTGCTGACGTCGGGCGTCACGCTGACCATCGCCCACCATGCACTGCGTGAGAACCACCGGGGCAAGACCATCGCCTTCATGTGGCTCACGGTGCTGCTCGGCGCCACCTTCCTCGGCGTGCAGGGCTACGAGTACTACCACGCCTACACCGATCTGAACCTCAAGCTGAGCAGCGGCGCCTTCGGCTCGACCTTCTTCATGCTGACCGGCTTTCACGGCTTTCACGTGCTCGTCGGCATGCTGATGCTGCTCTTCATCACGATCCGCATCATGAAGGGCCACTTCACGCCGGATCGTCACTTCGGCTTCGAGGGCGCGGCCTGGTACTGGCACTTCGTCGACGTGGTGTGGCTGGGCCTGTACATCGTCGTGTACTGGTTCTGAGTTCTCCGGCTTGCCCAACGAAAAGAGCGCTGCTGGCGCTCTTTTCGCTTTTTACCGGAACAAAGGCAGCCCGGTCGGCTCGATCCAGCCCAGCTTGTAGGCCACCAGGATGAAGACGAACAGCGCCACCGACAGCCCGATGCGCAGCGCCAGGGCATGCAGCATGCGGTTGCTCTTGGGCTTGCCGTCGCGGCCGTCACCCAGCAAGGCGCGGCCGGCGGATGCCAGTGCCACGATGATGCCGAAGAAGGCCAGCCCCACGATCCACTTCATGCGCTCACTGTATGGCAACGCCAGGGCGCGCTTCGTGTGAGTGCCAACGCCCGCCGCTGGGTCGTCTTGCTCGCCACGCTGGTCGCCGTGGCGGTGACCGCGCGCCTGGGCCTGTGGCAGCTGTCTCGAGCCGCCCAGAAGGAGGCGATGCAGGCCGGCCTGCAAGCGCGCGGCAGCCTGCCGGCGCTCGCGCCCGCCGACCTCGCGCGCAGCCCTGAGACCGCCGCTGATCAACATTACCGCCGCATCACGCTCGGTGGCCGCTGGCTGGCCGAGCACACCGTCTTCCTCGACAACCGGCAGATGAATGGACGGCCCGGTTTCTTCGTTCTCACACCGCTCGAAATCGCGCCGGGCGAAGCGGTGCTGATCCAGCGCGGCTGGGCGCCGCGCCACCGGCTCGACCGCGCGCTGCTGCCACAAGTGCCGACACCGTCGGGCGCTGTGAGCGTGAGCGGCCGCATCGCCGGGCCGCCGGGTGCCCTTTACGACTTCGCCGAGGGCGAAGGCGGCCGGCTCCGGCAAAATATCGACCTCGAAGGCTACGGTCGCGAGACCGGCCTGTTGCTTCGGCCGCTCACGGTGATGCAAAGCAGCGACGAAGCCCCTCACGATGGCTTGTTGCGCGAGTGGCCGCTCCCCGCGGCCGACGTTCACAAGCACTACGGCTATGCCTTCCAATGGTTCGCCCTGGCCACCCTGTTCACCGGTTTGTATGTCTGGTTCCAACTCCTCCAGCCCTGGCTACGGCAGCGACGCTCGCACCGCTGAGGCGGCGACGCCCGAGCCGCTGAATTTCGCGGTGCACAGCCTGCCTGCGCCCGTGCTGCCCAGCGCGCAGGCGCGTCACGGCCGGCTCAAGATGCTGCTGGTGCTGCTGGTCTGCGCCGCGCCGGTGATCGCGTCCTACGTCACCTATTACCTTATCCGTCCGCAGGGCGGCACCAACCACGGCGTGCTCATCCAGCCCCAGCGGCCCTTTCCGGATTCGCGAGCGCTGCCGCTCGCGGATTTGCAAGGCGTGAGCGTCGCCCCGGTGGCGCTCAAAGGGCAGTGGCTGCTCGTCACGGTGGCGGGCGGCGCTTGCGACGCGCTTTGCGAACGGCAGCTCTATCTGCAGCGCCAGTTGCGCGAGGCGCTCGGCAAGAACCGAAACCGCGTCGACCGCGTGTGGCTCATCGACGACAACGTCGCGGTGCGTCCCGAGCTGCTGCCGGCCCTGCAGGGTGCATTGGTGCTGCGTGCGCCGCGCGAGGCGTTGACCGGATGGCTGCAAGCGGCCCCGGGGCAGAGCCTGGCGGCGCATTTCCACGTCGTCGATCCCCTGGGCAACTACATGATGCGTTTCCCCGCGCCCAGCGATGCGTCGGCCATCAAGCACGACCTCGAGAAGCTGCTGCGCGCCTCGTCGAGCTGGGACCCGGCAGGACGCTGAAGCGCACATGGACAGCCCCTCGCTCGTGGATCTGCAGCCGCTCGCACGCATGGCGCTGCTCGGCATCCTCATCGCGCTCGGCCCGTTGGCCTGGGTGTGGGCGAGCACGCGCGGTGCCGACCGCGGCCGGCGCCGGCACGCCTTGGCCCTGCTGACCCTGTTCCTCACCTTCGACCTGGTGCTGTTCGGCGCCTTCACGCGGCTCAGCGACTCGGGCCTGGGCTGCCCCGACTGGCCCGGCTGCTACGGAAGCGCCAGCCCAGTGGGTGCCCGCGAGTCCATTCGGGCCGCCGAAACGGCCCTGCCGAGCGGCCCGGTCACCCATGCGAAGGCCTGGATCGAGATGCTGCACCGCTACCTGGCCACCGGCGTGGGCGTGCTCATCATCGCAATGACGGCGCTCGCTTGGCAGCAACGGCGCGAGCAGCGCCGCCAGCCGAAGCGCGCGCCGATCCACGCGCCGCCGTTCACATCTCCCTGGTGGGCGACGGCCACGCTGGTGTGGGTCTGCATCCAGGGCGCCTTCGGGGCTTTCACGGTGACGCTCAAGCTGTACCCGGCGATCGTCACGGCGCACCTGCTCGGCGGTCTGGCCTTGCTGGTCCTGCTGGCGGTGCAGGCCTGGGGCGGGCGAGGCGAGCCGGTGAGGATCAGTCCGGCGCTCCGGCGCGGCATGGTGGCGGTGGCTGCGCTGGCCGGGCTCCAGATCGCACTCGGCGCCTGGGTCAGCACGAACTACGCGGTGCTGGCCTGCACCGATTTCCCGACCTGCCAGGGCCGCTGGTGGCCGGTGATGGATTTCGATCAAGGTTTCACCTTGCTGCGACCGCTCGGTGTCGGCGCGGGTGGCGGCTGGCTGCCCTTCGAGGCGCTGACCGCCATCCACATGGCGCACAGGCTCGGCGCCGCGGTGCTGCTGACCGCACTCGCCGCACTGGCTTGGCGGCTTTGGCGGCATGCGGCGCTGCGGTCTTTTGCCTACGGCTTGGTCGCCATCGCCCTCTGGCAGCTGGCCAGCGGCGTCGGCAATGTCGTGCTCGGCTGGCCGCTGGCCGCCGCCCTGGGCCACACCGGCGGCGCGGCGGCGCTGGTGCTGCTGCTCACGGCGCTGTTGGTGCGCAGCGCTGTCGCCGAACAGGCCGAGGCCGACCTTGCAGGCGCTGGCATCGCTGGCGCCGGGAACGTCGCGCGACGCCCGGGCGCCGTGGCGGCCCGCAGCACGCCCTAGGATCGGCGCTTCCATGTCCGACACCCTCGCGACCTCTTCCACTGCATTGCCGGCGTGGCTGGCCCGTTGGCGCCAGTTCAGCGCCCTGACCAAGCCGCGCGTGGTGCAGCTGATCGTGTTCTGCGCCGTCATCGGCATGCTGCTCGCGGTGCCCGGCTGGCCCTCGCTCGCCGCCTGGGGCGTGGCGCTGGCGGCGACGGTCGGCATCTGGCTGGTGGCCAGCGCCGCGGCGGCCTTCAACTGCCTGGTCGAGCAGACGATCGATTCGAAAATGAAGCGCACCGCCTGGCGGCCCACCGCCAAGGGCGAACTGAACAACCGGCACACGCTCGGCTTTGCGTTAATGCTGTGCGGTGCCGGCATGACGGTGCTGGGGTTCTGGGTCAACGCGCTGACCATGTGGCTGACCTTCGCCACCTTCGTCGGCTATGCAGTCGTCTACACCGTGCTGCTCAAGCCGGCCACGCCGCAGAACATCGTCATCGGCGGAGCGTCGGGGGCGATGCCGCCGGTGCTGGGCTGGGCGGCGATGCGCGGCGAGGTCGGGCCCGAGGCGCTGATGCTGTGCCTGATCATCTTCCTGTGGACGCCGCCGCATTTCTGGGCGCTGGCCCTGTACCGCTGCGAGGACTACGCGCGCGCCGGCCTGCCGATGCTGCCGGTCACGCACGGCAGCGACTTCACTCGCCTGCAGATCCTGCTCTACACCTTCGTGCTCTTCGCCGCGACCTTGCTGCCTTTCGTCTACGGCATGAGCGGGTACCTCTATCTTGTCGCTGCGGTGCTGCTCGGCGCCGGCTTCTGTGCCCACGCCTTCAAGCTGTGGCGCCGCTACAGCGAGGCGCTGGCGCGGCGCACCTTCCGTTTTTCGATCTGGCATTTGTCGCTGCTGTTCGCCGCGCTGCTGACCGATCACTACCTGGACCCGCTGCTGCGCGGTTAAACCGAATGCTCCGACGTTTTGCTCTTCTTCTTGTCACGGCCGCGACCCTGCTCGCGGGCTGCGAGCGCCAGGCACCCGCCGCCGGCTTTCAGGCCATCGACATCACCGGCGCCGACTACGGCGGCGAGCTGTCACTGCCGGACATCAGCGGCCGCCAGCGCACGCTCGCCGACTTCAAGGGCCAGGCGGTGGTGGTTTTCTTCGGCTTCACCCATTGCCCGGATGTCTGCCCGACCACGATGGCCGAACTGGCCGCGGTAAAGGAAAAACTGGGCGAAGACGGTGAGCGGCTGCAGGCCCTGTTCGTCACGGTCGATCCCGAGCGCGACACGCCCAAGCTGCTCGAGCGGTACATGGCAAGCTTCGACCCGAGCTTCATTGCACTGC
>NZ_JACDCU010000080.1 GCF_013817365.1 Methylibium sp.
CAGTTCGAGGTGGTCATTGGCGAAGGCGAGTTGCCCGGCTACGTCGCTTTGTGTCGCGAAGCTGCGGCGCATCAGCGCCAGCAGCAGCAGCCCGGGCACCGTGGCGATCACGCCGATCAGCACCGCATCGTCGCGCAGTTGGCGAAATCCAGCGCTCTCGGCCACCTTGCCGCGCTGAACATCGAGCGACTGCCGCTGCACCAGGCCGTCGATCAGGCTGTTGAGTTCGCCCATGGTCGGCGCCTCGTCGGCAATGCTCATCATGGCCGTCGCCAAACTGCTCGTTCCCCGGGCCGCCAGCGTGATCGGTCGAGGCTCCTGCGGCCGCAGGGTGCGCACCATCTCATCCAGGCACTGCAGTTCGGCACGCCACTGTGGGCCGGTCGGACGGCTTTGTGCGCCGCCCGGGAGGCTCGAACTGCGAACCGGGGCCAGGGCAGCTGCCGCGAAGGCATGGCCCACCGGCTCGCCGGGCCAGGGGGCCTGGCATTCGTCACGCTGGATTTCCGCCAGCTCGGCGGCGAGGTGCGCCGTGTTGACCATCGCGCTGTAGGCCCGGTCGATCTCGGCGGATTGGTTTTCGACACTGTGGACCACGCGCAGCGTGAGCCAGCTCAGCGTCACGAACAGGGCCACGATGCCGCCCAGCGCAAGGTAGCTTGCGATCTCGAATGCCTTGGTCGCGCGCATGACACCGCCCACGTTTCGGACCGTCGACACCGTCGCGGCGCTGCGCTCAGGACGCTACTGCTCTGCACCGCACCAACGGTGCTCCGACGGGGCCCGTTGCAGGTTGCGGAAATACTATTTCACGTAGCTTTCATGATGGAACAAATCGGCGCGGCTTCAAAGCGGCGTCTCGCACTGGGGTGCCCTCAAACGAGGGGGTGGGTACAAATTCGTGCCGACCGCCGTCCGAGTCGCGAGCCAAGGCGTGCGCGCTGCACGCGGGCATCCCTTTGCTCCCGTGGCCGCCCCCCGTCGCGGCGGACCGACGAGCGGGGGTCTACATCTGCCGCGCCGCCTTGCGCAGCGTCGAGGCGATCGGCTCGGCCAGGTATTGGAAGGGCGTTTGCCGGATGCCCTGGATGTACACCTCCGCCGGCATGCCCGCCTGCAGCTTGAGGTCGGCGACTGTGCCGAGCGATGCGGCGTCGGCAGCAATCGTCACGCTGTAGTACGGCGCGCCATTGGTCTTGTCGTTGAGCCTGTCGGCCGAAACATAGGTGACCTGGCCGGTCACCATCGGCATGTTGCGGTGCTTGAAGGCGGTGAACTTGATGCGGGCGGGCTGGCCGCGCTCGACGTTGTTCAGCTCTTCCGGCGAGATCCGCGCCTCGATCACGAGCTGCGTGTCGATCGGCACGATTTCGGCGATCGACTCGCCTGGTCTGACCACCGCACCGGGTGACGAGAACTTGAGGTCAATCACGTCGCCGCTGGCTGGCGCCGTCACCACCTGACGGGTGGCGGCGTCCTCGGTCTTGCGCAGTTCCTGCTCGAGTTCGCCGAGCCGCGCCGACACCGTCTGCAACTGGTCGCTCGCCGCCTGCGTGTACTGGTTGCGTGCCGACTGCATCTTGAGGTCGCTGTCGACCAGCCGTTGCTGAGCCCGGGCCAGCTCCGAGCGCCGCTCCTCGAGCTGCGAGGCGTAATCGGCGACGGTGGCCTCCGCCTGCCCGACCCGGGTCTGGGAGATGAAGCCCTCCGCGAGCAGACCTTGGCTGCGCTCGAGATCGCGCTGCTGGAGGGCGAGCGAAGTCTGCGCCTTCCCGATCTGCGCGTGCAAGGCACCGATCTCCGACTGCACCCGCAGCCGCTGCGTGACCAGCAGCGCCCTTTCGCTCAGCAGCGAATGGCGCCGTGCGTCGAACAGCGTCTGTTCCTTCTCGACGACCCGGGCGACGCGGACGTCCTCTGTTGCCGCAGCGTGCAGCTCGTCGCCGAAATCCGGTGTCCGCGCAAAAGCCTGTTCAGCCACCAGCCGGGCGAAGGTGGCCTGCTCGACGTGCAGGCGCAGGCGCAGGCGGTTGCGGTCGGCGTCGACGCCCACATCTCCCAGCACCAGCACCGGCTCGCCGGCCTTGACGCGCTGCCCGTCGCGCACGAGCACCGAGCGGACGATGCCGCCCTCCAGGTGCTGCACCGGTCGCCGGTTGAGGTCGACCTTCACGAACGCGGGCGCCACCACCGCCATCGACAGCGGTGCCAGCGCGAGCCAAGCGCCGATCGGCAGCACGGCGCCGCAGACGATGGCCAGGCCGGCGCGGCGCAACCTGCGCGCGTGCTCGCTGTTGCTGCGCGGGCGAAAGGGGACGGGCAAGCTGTGAATGGCCGCGGTCATGAGGGGCTCCTGATTCTTGGTTCTTGTTCACGCGGCCTGTTCGGCCATGGCGACCTGCGCGTCGCGCTGCATCGCCCGCATCACCTCGCTGGCCGGGCCGAAGCGCTTCACGCGGCCGGCCTCGAGCACGAGGATCTTGTCCACGTGCGCAATCAGCGAGGGCCGGTGCGTGACCACCACCGAGGTCACGCCCTCGCTGCGCAGCGAGGACAGCGCCTGCGCCAGGGCGATCTCGCCGGCGCCGTCGAGGTTGGAATTCGGCTCGTCGAGCACCACCAGCCGCGGGTTGCCGTAGAGCGCGCGCGCCAGGGCGATGCGCTGGCGCTGGCCCGGCGAGAGGCGCAGGCCCTGTTCGCCCACCGGCGTTTCGTAAGCCTGGGGCAAGGTGAGGATCATGTCGTGCACGTTGGCGCGGCGGGCGGCTGCCACGACGGCCTCGGAATCGATTTCGCCCAGCCGGGCGATGTTGTCGGCGACGGTGCCGTCGAACAGCTCCACGTCCTGCGGCACGTAGCCGATCGCCGGGCCGAGATCCTCGCGCGGCCAGGTCGCGACGTCGGCACCGTCGAGCCGCACGCAGCCGGCGGTGGGCCGCCACACGCCCGTGATGAGCCGCGCGAGGGTCGACTTGCCTGCCGCGCTCGGGCCGACTACGGCGACCGCCTCGCCCGCGCTCAGATTCAGCGCCACGTTGACCAGCAGCACCTGCTCGGTGCCCAACACCCGGTAGCTGACCGCATCCACGCTGAGCCGGCCCTCGGGGGTGGGCAGGGTGACGTGCGGCGCCTCGATTTCGAACTCGCGCGACAGCTCTGCCAGGCGCCGGTAGGCGGCGCGGCCGTCGGTCAGCACGCGCCACGCCCCAACGAGCTGCTCGATCGGCTGGACGGCGCGGCCGAGCAGGATGGTGGTGGCGATCATCACGCCCGGCGAGGCCTGGCCGGTCAGGACCAGCCAGGCGCCCAGGGCGAGCATCAGGATCTGGATGGCCTGGCGCATGAAGCGCGTGGCGGCGGCGAAGGCTACCGTGCTGCGGCCTGCGGCGGTCTGCAGCGCGGCCAGCCGGTCCTGCGACTGCCGCCAGCGCGCTAGCAGCCGCTGCGTCATGCCCAGCGCCTGCAGCACCTCGGCATTGCGCAGCGAACTCTCCAGGTACTGCGAGGCGTGCCGGCTGTCCTTCTGCAGGGCCTCGAGTGGCGCGCGGCTGAGCCGGTCGTTGAGCCAGGCGAGGGTGAGCATGCCCACGGCCGCTGCCGCCGCCCCGATGCCGAGCAGCGGATGGAAGGCCCCGATGACAAGCACGTAGAAGACCACCCATGGCGCGTCGAACACGGCGACGAGGCCGTTGGCCATGAACATCGCGCGCAGCGAGGCCACGTCGCGCATCCCGTCGAACTGCGCGGTTTGCGGGCGGCGCGCTGCCTTCACCACGAGCGTTTCCACGACCCGTGGGGAGAGCCGTTCCTCGACCAGCCCGCCGAGCACGTTCTGCAGGCGGTTGCGCACATAGTCAAGAGCCAGCAGGATGAACAGGGCACCCAGGGTCCCGCCTAGCAGCACGAGCAGCGTCTCCCCGCTGTTGCTCGGGAGGACGCGGTCGAACACCTGCAGCATGAAGATCGCCGGCGCGAGAAAGAGCAGGTTGATGACGAACGAGAAGGCGGCCAGGCCGGCAAGCATCGGCCGCAGTTCGCTCCACAGAGATTTCATTGCTTTCCTCCTTTGTCGGGCGAGCGGTGCGCGCCTCCTGCGAGGCCGTGCACCGCTCGCCGCTTTCTCTTGCGATCAGCCCAGGACGAAGTCACCGCTGGCGAGCGACACCGTGGTGTGGTCGACGACGCCCAACAGCAGGATCGAGTCGGTAGTCCCGGTCAACGTGATGCGCGTATCGTTGCCAGCGTCGACGATCGACACCCGGTCGGCGAAGTTGGCCGCGGTGATATCTGCCGCGCCGGTGTAGAGCGAGAAGTCGACCAGGTCCTGCGTAGCCGGGGTGCCTCCGTCGGTATCGAAGCCGATCGCGCGGTCGGCGCCGAAGCCGGGTGCCCTGAACACGAGCACGTCGTTGCCGAGGCTGACGTTGAGCGTGTCGTTGCCGCCGGCGCCTTCGATCCGGTCGTCGCCGGCCGCCCCGTTGAGGGTGTTGGCGACGGCGTTGCCGGTGAGGACGTTGTTCAGCTCGTTGCCGGTGCCGTTGGTGGCGTTGTTGATGAGCGTGAGCTTCTCGATATTGGCGCCGAGCGTGCGCGTGACGGTGCTGCGCACGGTGTCGTTGCCGCCGCCCTCGGCCGTCGTCTCGGTGGTCACGTCGTTGGCTGTGTCGACCATGTAGGTGTCGTCCCCGAGCTCGCCGATCATCGTGTCGGCGCCGCCGCGGCCGTCGAGCACGTTGTTGCCGCTGTTGCCGGTGATGACGTTGGCCACGGCGTTGCCGGTGCCGTTGATGTTGGCGGTGCCGGTCAGGGTGAGGTTGGGCCCTTCGCCGGTGGCCAGGGTGCGGCTCGTGGCGCTCTCAACCGTGCCCGGAGGCGGGGGCGGCGGGGGAGGCGGCGGCGGTGCGGCATTGACGATGAAGTCGGTGATGCTCACGCTTGCCGCCCCGATGCCGGTCAGGGTGATCGTGCCGCCGCCCGTGACGGTGACGACCGTGTCCAGGCCGTTGGGGGCCGCGGTGAAGCCCACGTTGCTGTCGAAGTTGACGGCGTTGAGCGTGGCGAAGCCGCGCAGGTCGATCAGGTCCTGCAAGGCCGCCGTGCCGCCTTCGGCGTCGAAGCCGGTCACGAGGTCGGCGCCGAAGCCGGCCGCCACGAGCACGGTGTCGTTGCCGCCGCTGCCCAGGACGAGCGTGTCGGCGCCGCCCAGGCCGGCCAGCACGTTGTTGCCGCTGTTGCCGGTGATGATGTTGGCCGCCGAGTTGCCGGTGCCGTCGATGTTGGCGGTGCCGGTCAGGGTGAGGTCGGGCCCTTCGTCTTCAGCCAGGATGCGCGTCGTGGCGCTCTCGACCGGGTTCGCCGGAGGCGGGGGAGGCGGGGGAGGTGGCGGAGGTGGCGGAGGTGGCGGCGGCACGGCGCCGCCATCGACGATGAAGTCGGCGCCGGTGACCTCGGCCGCGGCCACGCCGGTCAGCCGGATCGTGTCGACACCGATGGTGACCAGCGTATCGGCGCCGTCCTCTGCGATGACCACGCGGTCGGCGAAGTTGGCGGCCGTGAGGTCGTCGGTGCCCGTGTAGCCGCGCAGGTCGATGAGATCCTGCGTCGCGGCGGTCCCGCCGATCGCGTCGAAGCCCGTCACGGTGTCGGCGCCGAAGCCGACGCCCTCGAACTCGAGCGTGTCGTTGCCGGCCGAGACGTTGAGGGCATCGTTGCCGGCACCGCCGTTCAGCCGATCGTTGCCGTTGCCGCCGTTGAGCGTGTCGTTGCCGATGCCGCCGCTCAGTAGGTTTGCCCCGCCGTTGCCGGTGATGACGTTGCTCGCGTTGTTGCCGGTGCCGTTGATGGCACCGGTGCCGGTCAGGTTGAGGTTCTCGACGTTGGCGACGAGGGCCGTGACCGTGATCGAGCTCTGGACGGTGTCGGTGCCTTCGCCGTCGAGTTCGGTGACGACGTCGCCGATGTTGTCGACGACGTAGATGTCGTTGCCGATGCCGCCGCTCATGTTGTCGGCGCCGGTGCCGCCGTTGAGCGTGTCGTTGCCCGCGTTGCCGATCAGCTGGTCGTTGCCGGCCAGGCCGTTGAGCACGTTGTTGCCGCTGTTGCCGGTGATCGTGTTGGCTCGCCCGTCGCCGGTGCCGTTGATGTTGCCGGTGCCGGTCAGCGTGAGGTTGGCCGGGTCGCTGGCAAGCAGGGTGCGGGTCACCGCACTGTCGACCGTGGTCGGCGGCGGCGGCGGGGGCTCGGGCTCCGGTGGGCCGTCGATGACGAAGTCGGCCACGGTGACGCCGGCCGCCGCCACGCCGGCGAGCGTGATGGTGTCGGCTCCGATGGTGACCAGGGTGTCGCCAGCCAGGGAGGCGATGATGACCTGCTGGCCGAAGTTCGCGGCGGTGATGTCGGCCGCGCCGATGTAGCCGGTGAGGTCGATCAGGTCCTGCGTGGTCTCGGTGCCGCCGTCGAAATCGAAGCCCGTCACCACGTCGGCACCGAAGCCGGCGGCCACGACGAGGGTGTCGTTCCCTTGGGACACGTTGATCCGGTCGTTGCCCGCACCGCCGATCACCACGTTGCGGCCTTCGCCGCCGTCAATGGAGTCGTTGCCCAGGCCGCCGTCGAGCCGGTCGTCGCCGGCCGCGGTACCGGTCGCGAAGACGATCTCGCGCACGATGCCGATGTTTCCCGGCAGCACGGTCCGCGCGAACACCGCGTCCTGCAGCTGCGTCATGCTGTCGTAGCGCTGGCCGCCGTGTTCGAGTTGCACGCGCAGCCAGGCGTCGCCGTTGAGGATGTCGTCGCCGTCGCGCCCGTCGAGGAAGTCGCTGCCGCCGCCGCCGAGGAGGATGTTGCCGCCGCCGAAGCTGGTCACCCCCGGGCCGCCGAGCAGGCCCGCCAGGCCATCGATGAGACCAATCTGTTGCGCGTCGTTGAGCGCGTTGTTGAAGCCCGAGGTTTCCTCCACTTCGGTGAAGTCGGCCAGGACGCGGTCGTCGCCGCGCAGGGTGTCGTTCAGGTTCCAGCCGGACATGCCCTCCACCGAGTCGAAGCGATCGGCGTTGGTCTCGGCCACCGGGATCGGCACGTTCGGCGGCAGCACGTCGAAGAGCATGTCTGCATTCGCTGCATCGGGCTCGAGATAGTGCGTGACCCAGTCGAAGCCGAGCGTGCCTTCGAAGCGCTCGACGCCGCTGCCGCTGACCATGATGTCGTCGCCCGACTCGGCGTCGTAGTCGTCGTTGCCGCCATCGCCCTTGATGACGTCGTTGCCGCGGACCTTGCTGGTTTGGAACGGGTCGCCGTTGTCGCCCTGCAGCAGGTCGGCGGCGCCGCCGCCTTCGATCCAGTCGTGGCCTTCGCCGCCGAACACCGTGTCGGTCGAGGTGCCGCCGCGCACGAAGTCGTCACCGGCGCCGGCGAAGGTTTCCTGCAGGCCGCCGGCGGCGACCACGAAGTCGCGGCCGGGGCCGGAGATGACCAGGTCCACGCCGATGCCGGCGTTGATGGCGTCGTTGCCTTCGCCGCCCTTGATGTTGTCGTCGCCGAAGGTGTCGGTGATGATGTCGTCGCCGTCGCCGCCCACCAGCGAGTCGTTGCCGGCGCCGCCTTCGATGCGGTCGTTGCCGCCGTCACCGTACACGGTGTCGTCGCCCTCGTCGGCGCGCAGATCGTTGTCGGCGTCGGTGCCGCCGAGGACGATGTGCTCCTCGCCCACGTAGCGCACGTTCTGTCCATTGGCGGTGACGCCCGGGCCATGGGTGCTCGGATCGTCCACTTCGATGATCCGGTCGGGCACGATGAAGATGTCGGCCGGCAGGTGCTTCACGCCCGGCAGGTTGCGCATCACGATGTCGGAGAAGGTGTTGTTCTCCAGCTCCACCAGGAAGTTCAGGCCGGCCGTTCGCGCCAGGTAGTACAGGCGGTCGCCGTCCTGCAGCTTTTCCATCTGCGTCTCGAATACGAAGTTGAAGCTCGAGCCGAGCATGCCGCCGAAAGGCGCGGTCTTCTCGGCCAGGCCGCCGATCCAGAAGTCGACGTTGTTCAGGCCGCCCAGGCTACCGCCGGCGTAGGCGCCCTGGGAATTCAGGAAGTCGAAGGCATCGCCGCTGTTGCTGTCACGGGCCTGGTCGACCAGGAGTTGCGCCGCCGTGCGCTTGTCGGCCATCGTGGTGGCGCCGGTGACGCTGGCGTGCGTGCCGTAGGCCGCGATGAAGTTGACGAGCGAGGCGGGGTGCTTGATGCCGGTCTGGAAATCGGCCCAGCTGGTGTAGGGCGCGAGCGCCGAATCGGTGGTGGCGGCGAAGAACTGCTGGCGCGCCGTGTTCAGGCTCGGCACGCCGGCGTCGCGGCCGCGGGCGATGTTGATGGCGCCTAAGTCGAGCGGCAGACCGAGCAGGTTGCTGCGCACGCCCTCGGCGATGAACTCGTCGATCGCGTTGCCGGTCTGGCGCGTCATGCCACGCACGATGGCTTCGGCTGCGTCGGTCGGGTCGGCGCCGCTGGCGGCGAAGGCGACCGGGTTGAGGAAGGCGTCGATCAGCGTGAGGTCGGAGGAAACGCCCTGGTCATTGACCCGGTCCACCTCGCCGGTGAGCATCGAGTGGCCGAAGCGGTATACGGTGTGCGCGAACTCGGCCGTGATCGCCGGGTCGATGGTCACGTCGTAGCCGGCGAAGGCGTCGACCTGCGGCTGGATCTTGCGCGCGAACTCCTCGAACACCAAGTGCTGGTACTGCATCTCTGTGCCGAAGCGGGCGGCCTGGAACAGCCGCTCGCCGTTCCATACGGCGGGAGCGTCGTCCGTGGCCGGCTGCAGCTGCCACTCGGCAAGTTGCGTGGGGTCGTTGGTGGCCAGCAGGTCGGCCTTGATCTTCTCGACCAGCCGGTTGTGCTCGGCGTGGAAGACGTGGTGCACCGTGGTCAGGCCGATGTTCTCGTTGCCGCGACCGTCGCCGGTGATGTAGTGGGCGTCGAGCAATTCGTTGTCGTACTGGCCGGCGGGCAGCACCGCAGTCTGGCCGTTGATCTCGGTGTCGCTGTCGGCCGTTCTCGCCGTGCCGCGGGTGTCGTTGGGATTGGCGGTGTGGGCGATGTCGTCGAGGAAGGCGTGGCCGGTGCGCACCGCGTTGGCGGTGCTGATGGGCGCGTCGGGGTTGCCCTGGACGATGACGCCGCCCGTCGTGACGAGCTGCGCATAGCCGTTGGGTCCGCGTGCGAAGCGGCCGTACTCGTCGGTCACGATCTGCGGCACGTTCAGCACGTCGGCATCGGTGAGCGCGATGCCGAGCATCTCGCGCGCCTGCGCCTTGATCTCAGCCCAGGTCGCCAGGCCGCCCGCGGCGCCGTCGAGCATGTGGCCGGTCGCCACCGGCTCACCGTCCGCATTGAGCTCGTACTCGCGCAGGAAGGCCTGGTGCGAGGGATGCGAGGTGTAGGTCTGGTTCTGGTCCACCAGTGGCGTCGTCTGGTTGGTGTGGCGGTGGATGTCGTCGGCGGTGCCGACCTGCCCATCGGGCCCGGGCTGCACCTGGGTGTTGGACAGTCGGGTCAGCGGCATGAAGCGCAGGTTCGCGGCCAGATCGTCCCCGTTGCCGAAGATGCCGTCGGCGCCCGCCACCAGCGGATCGTCGTCCTTCAGCGGCACGAATACCGTGCCACCGCCCTTGTTGGCGAGGTCCAGGCCGTGGTCGAAGAACTGGCCGAACAGCGTGAACCAGGAGTTGAAGGGCGACGACAGGCCCAGGTCGGGCGACACGTTGGGGATGACGTAGGTGTCGCCGTCGAGCTCCTTGCCGTCTTCGGGGTTCCAGGCGGTTGTCGCGGCCGCGTTCGAGGCGGTCTGGTCGGAGATGAGGTTGCTGATGACGCGCGGCTGCGAATCGAAGACAACGCCGCCGTTTTGCCAGTAGTTGGTCGCCTGGCCCCCTGCGAGAGGACCGGGGCCGTCGGGGTCGAATGTGATGTTCTCGCCCGGACGGAAGAACTGCTTCGTCAACTGCGGAAAGAGGCGGTCCGCCGACCCCCAGAACTCGCGCCCGGCGATCAGGTTGTTGTAGCTGCCGTCGACCGTGCGGACGCCGAAGGGCAGCAGCGGGTCGCCGACGAGCGCGCGGATCGACTGCGGCGTGCCGGCGGCATGCGCCTCGCCGGTCTTGATCTGTTCGAGGATGAATTCGAGGTCTGCGAGGTTGATGTTCATTTCACTCTCTCCGGTAAGTGACGGGTTCTGGGCGCAGGGCAGCGCGGCTTTACAACTGGAGGCGCCGGTCGTAGCCGACGAAGGGGCGCTTGTGCGGATCGACGGCGCGGATCGATTCGCAGATCTGCTCGGGTTCTGCCAACGCCGGGTTCATGCACCAGCGGTCGAGGGCGTCGTTGCCGATGCGCACCATGCCGGTATGCTGGGAGCGGTCGGCGTCGACCACGGGGTCGACGTCGAAGAAGCCGAAGGCCAGGCGCAAGCGCTCGATGTCGTCCGGCCGGCCGGTCACGAAGGTCCAGCCGCCTCCGATGCGGTAGCGCTGTGCGTACTCGGCCAGCGCCTGCGGCGTGTCGTGCTCGGGCAGCAGGGTGATCGAGACCATGAACACGTCGCTGCCGGCGCGCGGGCCGAGCATGCGCTGCACGTTCAGCAGGTTGGCCGTCATCGGCGGGCAGATGTTGCTGCACTGCGCGTACATCATGTTGAGCAGCACGATGCGTCCGCGCACCAGGTCGTCGAAGAAGCGCAGGCGCCGGCCGTCGTGGGTGAGCACGACCGGGTTCGGGAAGCGGCTCCCCCCCGCCCGGGACGAGGCCGAGGGACTCTTTGCCGTCTTGCCTTGGGCCGCCCAGGCGGCGATACCCGCGGTGGACAACATGCCCGCGGCCAGCAGGCCGGGGCCGATGCCCGCCAACGCGTCGCGGCGGGCCGAGCGGTCCGGGACGCGACGACCGTCGCCTCCCGCTTGGAGTTCAGGAGGTGATGTCATAGCGCACCATCATGGAGTGGTCTTCGTGCACGGTGTTGTGACAGTGCATGACGTACTTGCCGGTGAAGTCGCGAAAGCGCAGGTACACCTGCACTGTCTCGTTCGGCCCCAGGTAGAAGACGTCCTTGCGCCCGCGCTCGTGCGGCGGCGGCGGCTTGCCGTTGCGGGTGAGGATGCGGCCCTCTTCGAGGTGGATATGGATCGGGTGGGCCCAGCCGCCGCTCTCGTTGCGCAGCGTCCAGATCTCGGCCGTACCCTTCTTCGGCGAGGCCCGCGGGATGTTCTTGAACAGCTTGCTGTTCACGGCCCAGGCCCCGTTGGTGCGGTCGAAGGTGAAGCTGCGCCTTGCCGCCACGGGCTGGTCCATGTCGGGCAGCGCGCGCAGCACGGCGGGCACGCGGCTCTCGTCCACGTCGTCACCCGTCGCGTCGCGGTCGACCTCGAACTTCAGGATCGGCACCGGGTTCTTCAGGTAGTCCTTCTCGGGCTTTCGGCCGTCGAGCTGCTCCAGGCGGTTGACCAGGAACAGCTCGCTGCCCTTCTCGAAGCGCGAGAAATCGAACACGATGTCGGCCCGCTCGGCAACGGCCAGCCGCACGCTGTTCATCGTCAGCGGGGCGGGCAGCAGGTTGCCGTCGTTGGCGATGTACTGGAAGCTCTGCACCGGGCCGGTCGGGCTGCCCAGGCGCAACTGCAGGTCGTACATGCGGGCCGGCCCCGCATCCAGCAGGCGCAAGCGGTACTTGCGTCGGCTGACCTTGTAGAA
>NZ_JACDCU010000420.1 GCF_013817365.1 Methylibium sp.
CCGTGGTCGGCGCCAGCCTGCTGATGCTGTCGGTGCTCGGTGCGGCGAGCAAGGAGCCGTTTGTCCCGTCTTCGGGAGCGCCGCCCGATGAGCCGGATTCCAGCGCCGCAGTCCGTCGCCTGCGGCAAGCGGCGGGGGAGGCGTCCTGATGAGCATGGAGTTCCTGGTCGCGAGCGGCATCGGCTGGGTCACCGCGTGCGGCATCTACCTGCTGCTGCGCGGACGCACCTTCCCGGTGGTGCTGGGCCTGACGCTGCTCGGCTACGCGGTCAACGTCTTCATCTTCGCAATGGGGCGGCTGTGGAGCGCGGCGCCGCCGATCCTGACCGAAGGGACGAACGTGGCCGACCCGCTGCCGCAGGCCCTGGTGCTCACCGCCATCGTGATCGGTTTCGCGACGACCGGCTTCGTGATCGAGCTGGCGCTGCGCAGCCGGCACGAGAGCGGCAGCGACCATGTCGATGGCCGGCCCGACGGCCATCTGCCCCAGCCGGTCGACGCAAAGGATCGCGTGTGACGGCCTTCTTCTCGGCCCACCTGGCGATCCTGCCGGTGCTGCTGCCGGCCTTCACCGCGATGCTGCTGCTGCTCATCGGCGACCACGGCAGCACCTCGCACGCCGGGCCGGGGCAGGGCAAGCTGCGCTGGGCCCGCATCGTCTCGCTGGCGTCGAGCGCGCTGCTGCTGCTGCTGGCCGCGCGGCTGGCCCTCCAGGCCGATGACGGCGCGCTCGAGGTCTACCGGCTGGGCGACTGGCCGGCGCCTTTCGGCATCGTGCTGGTCATCGACCGGCTCTCCGCGCTCATGCTGGTGCTCACCGCCTGCATCGCGCTGCCCGTGCTGGTCTATGCCAGCGGCGGCTGGGATTCGCAGGGCCGCTATTTCCATGCGCTGTTTCAGTTCCAGCTGATGGGGCTGAACGGCGCCTTCGTCACGGGCGACTTGTTCAACCTGTTCGTGTTCTTCGAGGTGCTGCTGATCGCCTCTTACGCACTCGTGCTGCACGGCCAGGGCCGAGAGCGCTTTCGGGTGGGCGTGCACTACGTGGTGCTCAACCTTGCGGCCTCGGTGCTGTTCCTGGTCGGCGTGGCGCTGATCTATGCGCTGACCGGCACGCTCAACCTCGCCGATCTGGCCCTGCGCGTGCCCGAGGTCGACGGCCCGGAGGCGGCCGTGCTGCAGGTCGCCGGGCTGATCCTGCTGGTGGTGTTCGGTTTCAAGGCGGCGATCATGCCGCTGTCGATGTGGTTGCCGGCGACCTATGCGGCGGCGAGTGCGCCGGTGGCGGCGCTGTTCGCGATCATGACCAAGGTGGGCGTGTACGCGATCGTCCGCGTGCATGGCGTGGTGTTCGGCGCCGATGGCGGTGGCGCGGTCGGCGCCGCAGGTGCTACTAACGTCGACGCCGCTGCTGCCGCCGCAACCGCCGGCGCCACAACTGCCGGCGCCGCAGCCGCTGCAACCGCCTTTTCGGTCGGCTCGCTGCTGCTGCCGCTGGCCCTGGTGACCAGTGTGGTCGCCGTGCTCGGCGCGCTGGCCGCTCGCACGCTGCCGCGGCTGGTGGCCTGGCTCACGGTGGTCTCGGTCGGCACCGTGCTCACCGCGCTGGGCGTGCAGGGCGCCGCAGCGTGGTCGGCGGGTCTGTACTACCTGGCGCAAAGCACCCTGGTGCTGGCCGGCATGTTCCTTCTTTCGGAGCTGGTCGGCGCACAGCGCGGCGACGTTGCGGATGAGCTCGACCCGGCCTCGCCGGTCGCCCAGCCGCAGCTCCTCGGCCTGATGCTGCTGCTCGGCGCCGCCTCGGTCGCGGGGCTGCCGCCGCTGCCGGGTTTCATCGGCAAGCTGATGATCCTGGAGGCTTCGGCGAGCCACGCCTGGGTGGCGGTGGTGTGGATCGTGTTGCTGGGGGTGGGCTTCCTGACGCTGATCGGCCTGGCGCGCGCCGGCAGCATCCTCTTCTGGAACGTGCGCACCGAACTGCCGATCTGCAGCAACTCCGGCGCCAGCCCGCGGCTCGTGCTGGCCACCCTGGCGCTGCTGGGCTCGGCCGTCGCCATGAGCGTGTTCGCCGCGCCGCTGCAGCGCTACACCGCGGCCGCTGCGCTGCAACTGACCGACCGCGCCGGCTATGCACGCGCGGTGCTCGGCGAGCAGGACGGGCAGGTGCCCGACACCACGCGGCCCTATCGCATCGTTCCCGGAGCGCCACGATGAGAGAACGACCCAAGCCGAGGCCGGGCTGGCTGGCCCACCCGGTGCTCTCGCTGCTGCTGGCCGCGGCCTGGCTGCTGCTGCAGCAGAGCCTGGCCGTGCCGCAGCTCATCACCGCGGCGGTGCTCGCGCTGGTGCTGCCGCGGCTGCTGCACGGGTTTCTCGGCCCGGGCGCGCGGCTGCGGCGCGTGCCGGTAGCGCTGCACTTTGCCGGGGTGGTGATGTGGGACATCGTGGTGTCCAACCTGATCGTCGCGCGCATCGTGCTGACGCCGGGCTCCGATCCGCAGCCGGCCTGGGTGCCGGTGCAGCTCGACATCCGCGACCCCACGGCCATCGTGCTGCTTGCCACCATCATCACCACCACGCCGGGCACGGTGTCGTGCGTGGTCGACGAGGATCGCCGCCGCATCATGGTGCATGCGCTCGACTGCGCCGACCCGGCGGCGCTGGCCGCGCAGATCAAGCAGCGCTACGAGCAGCCGCTCAAGGAGATCCTCGGATGATCGTGTGGGCCCTCAATTTCGCGATGGGTGCCATCGGCCTGGCCATTGCGCTGTGCGGCTGGCGCCTGCTGCGCGGGCCGTCGGCGGTGGACCGCGTGCTGGCACTCGACACGCTCTACATCAACGTGGTCGCGTTGGTCATCCTGCTCGGCATCCAGCGCGCGACGCCGCTGCTCTTCGAGGCGGCGTTGATCGTGGCCATGCTGGGGTTCGCGTCCACCGTCGCGCTGGCACGCTACCTGAGCCGCGGCGACGTCATCGAATAGGAGCCAGGGATGAACGATTTTCCGTTCTGGGTGCAACTGCTCATCGCCGTGCTGCTGGTGATCGGCGGCGCGTTCTCGCTGATCGGTGCCATCGGCATGACGCGCTTTCCCGACTTCTTCATGCGCCTGCATGCGCCCACCAAGGCCACGACGCTGGGTGTCGGCAGCGTGCTCGTCGCCAGCATGGCGGCGAGCTGGGCGCAGGGCCTGGTCGGCGTGCACGAGCTGCTGGTCGCGCTGTTCCTGTTCATCACCGCGCCGGTATCGGCCAACCTGATGGCCAAGGCGGCGCTGCATCTGCGCCTGCCGTCGAAGGCGCCGCCGCCGGTCGACCTGCCGCGCGACTGAAGGCGGCTCGCCGAGGGCTCGCCGGTCTGAACGAGCCGAGCCGGGCCGCCGCGGCGGCGGCGGGACCGTCGCTCGTTGAGTTTGCGCTGCTGCAGTGCGCGCTTGCCGGTCATCAGCGCGGGTGCTGGCGCGGTCAGGGCGGC